>JBIIOS010000006.1:0-31048 GCA_044336805.1 Candidatus Nanopelagicales bacterium | reverse complement strand
GAACCCACAAGATCGTCGATACGTGTGACCTTCCGCTCACCGGTCGCAAGGTTGTTCACCGGATCATTACCGACTTGGCGGTCATCGACGTTACACCCGAGGGTCTCGTTCTCCGTGAGACCGCACCAGGTGTGGATCTGGAACAGGTTCAATCTGCAACAGGGCCCACCTTGATTATTGCCGAGGACTACAAGCAAGCATGAGTGATGTGCCTGCCGCCAGTTTCAAGATCGACGCAAACTTCGGCACGGGATCTACGGGCGACGTCCAAAGTATTCAAGAACTAGCAGTTTCCACGCAGAAATCAGGATTTGATGCGATCTGGTCTTCCGAGGCTAAGCACGATCCATTCCTTCCGTTACTCGTTGCTGCAGAGGCCACAAGCACTCTCACTGTTGGAACATCTATCGCGGTCGCCTTCGCTCGCTCCCCGATGACCCTCGCCCAAACGGCCTACGATCTTCAGTTCCTCACCAAGGGCCGATTCATACTTGGGCTCGGCAGCCAAGTGAAACCCCACATTCAACGTCGATTCTCAATGCCCTGGAGTGAGCCAGCACCACGAATGCGCGAATACGTTCAAGCATTGAAAGCCATCTGGGTAGCGTGGCAAGACCAGACACCACTGCGCTTTGTTGGGGAGCACTACAAGCACACTCTGATGACACCGTTTTTTGCGCCCGATCCGCACCCATACGGCCCACCGCCCGTTTACGTCGCTGCCGTTGGATCAGTGATGACCAAGGTTGCAGGTGAAGTAGCCGACGGCGTGATCTTGCACGGCTTCACAACTCGCCGCTATATCGAGGAAGTCTCACTTCCCGCCGTTTCCGCAGGTCTGAAACAAGGGAATCGCGAAGATGGCGCATGCGCAATAAGCCTGATGGGTTTTGTTGTTAGTGGAGACACGAGTGAAGAAATGGATCGGGCGGCAGCAGCCGTTCGAACGCAAATCGGTTTCTATGGCAGTACACCCGCTTACCGTGCCGTGCTCGAACTACATGGTTGGGGTGAACTAGCCGACACACTTTCCGATCTTGCGCGCGAAGGTGGTGATGCGTGGGCAACTATGGGAGATCACATCCCAGATTCAGTACTGGAAGAGTTTGCGGTGATTGCCCCCCGCAATGAATTAGCAGAGGCAATCACCCAACGATTCGAAGGTGTTCTCGACCGGTTCTCTTTCTATGTTCCCTATGAAGTTCCCAATGGTTTTTGGGACCCGGTCGTTCGCGACTTGCGCGCTTAGCCGGGGCGAACTACTTCACCATCACCGGACAGACGTCGGTAGGCGAGTGCATCGGCCAAGTAACTAAATGCTGCGACGAAGACATTGACGAACAACGCTGCGACTGTCACAACGACAAGCAGGATTGAAGTCAGAACATTCGAATCAGAATCAAGCACTCCAGTTAAGATACCCTGCGCTAAGGCAGCAACGAGAGTGATAGCAACGGTTGCACCGATAAGCACGATTCTAAATCCGATGAATCGCCAGAACGACGTTGTGATTAATTCCCAACTCATTGCGAGAGCACCGAAACCCGTCATACCTGGCTTGCCGATAAGCGCGTAGGGAAATAGAGCGAACATAAACGCGAAAATCAATCCAGGAATAATGAAAGCAAATAGACCGACAGTGACAATGCCGATATAGACAACACCAGCAACAAGGAACCACCAGAAGCGATCGGAGCGAAGCAGCACACTCACTGATGGCTTGGCGCCTTCCGAAGCGTTGTACGCATTTCGCAGAATCCCGAGGAATGTGTAAAAGAAACCGAGGATTCCGATAAGGATCACGATTCCGCCAAGGGCAGGGACCGCAAGCGCGGCTAATATGCCAACAAAAATGATTAAAGCAGGGATCGCTACTGCGACCACAATCACGAGCAACCAGTACCAGTATTGGCGCTTGGTCAGACTCCAGGCTTCATCAAGTACCGCGGCAATATCGAATCCACTCATGGGTTTAGACCTTTCTTAGTGCCTTGCGTCACCCAGCTGGGTGCATCAGTAGCCCCCACTATGACCTAGTTGTTCTGGAAATCTCTGCATTGAGGGGGTTCTCACTCGGTCAATGGTCAATGGTCGATAAATGCCGCAAAGTGGACAAATGGGCTGCGATTTGGTGTGTTCCTTCGGTATGTTCCTCATAAGGGGTGTATTCGAACACCCTCAATTTGAGGAGGAATATGTCTTTCGGCGAAGCAATCAAGTCTGGGTTTTCACATTATGCAAAATTCAGTGGTCGAGCAAGCCGCCCTGAGTTTTGGTGGTTCATCCTTTTTGCATCCATCATCGGGGTCGTTCTTAATCTCATTGACAACGCAATCGGGTGGGGAATTATTCTGAGCGCAATCTGGTCGCTCGTAATATTACTGCCAGTGCTCGGTCTATATTTCCGCCGTTTGCATGATACTGATCGCTCAGCGTGGTGGTTACTCCTCATGCTTATCCCATTCATCGGAACAATTGTGTTGATCGTGTTCTGGGCAAGTAAAGGAACCGCTGATACCAATAAGTTTGGTGCACCCGTTAGCTAAAAATCTCAATCGATTGTGGGTGAGTGGCCAAGCTGCTCGCCCACTTTCGTTTTCTATTGCGTTGCGCGTAGATCACCCAATACGTATGCCAGCAATTCTTGTCCATGATCCGACGCTGTGACAATGTCAGCGATGTGTAGATCAACGTCTCCAAATGACTGAAGGCGCAGAACATCTCCGTTGCGATCTCGATTGGGAAAGATCCCTGCAAAATTAAATTGTAAATCGTCCTCTTGCTGTTCAAGAACAATTTGCGTCTGGGGTACTTGCAACGGCATATCAAGATACACGGCATCGCGACCTTTCACCTCCAGTTGATCTATGCGAATCCGTGACACGACTTGCGTTAAGTCAAGTCCTGGTATTTCAACATGAATCACTGCTGAGTTGTGGTCATCTTTTTCTTCAACGGTAAGAATCGATTCATCGACAATGTGAATGTCAGATGAAGCCTGGACAATTTCACCGTGAAGGCCTGAGGTTTCGAGAATGGAAGCCACGATTGCCTGGTGTCTTTGCGGAACGAACATGGGTCGGTTCTCGCCACTGTTGAGCTTCAAATAAAACAAAGCAACCGACTGACGGTGGGCATCGGGATCTAGAGCTGCATTATTACTCACCGTTGACGGAATCCAACCCAGCAAGAATCCTGTTTCATGCGCACCCAATGCGATGTTTGCCTTTTGAGAGTACGGGTGCGCGGCCGTCGCTTCACTAAATATTCCTAGGTAACCGGCTTCTGTTGCCCACTCCGCACCGAACCTTTTCAATCTCTCAAAAACATGATGTCCACGGGCTGCGTCACGAACAACGGCAACTCCTGCATGCATGACGCGCTCCGTGGTTTCTTCAACCATGAGCGCCATGTGACCAAGAATTGTTCCATCAGATAAGTGACCGATTGCGCTGCGCAGCGTATTTGCGTTAATCCGATGTGCAATTTGATCGGGTTGATACACCCACTCGGCGTCATAGGTGTCGCCATAGGCCTCGCGGACAAGGTCAACCAGAACACTGGATTCCTCAGCCGCAAGAAAGCGGATGTGAACTTCAGCCTCGTCTGTCCTTGGCACTGCCTCAACGGATTGGGTATTCATTAAGTGATTATGACAATGACTCTAGTTGAAAAAAGAGTGGGGCTGCTCTTGCGAGCCAGCCCCACCCTTATGTGTTCTAAGTTACTAGTTTGCTGCGACTTCAAAGGTGACCTTCGCGGTGACGCCAGGGTGAACCTCGACTGTGGCATTGTGCTTTCCAACTGTTTTGACCGCGCCAGTCAAGTGCACCTTGCGCTTATCAATTGAGATATTTCCGGCAGATTTGACCGCACCAGCGATATCGGCTGTAGTAACTGAACCGAAGAGCTTTCCGGTTGCACCTGCCTTTGCAGGAACAACGATCACCATTGATTCCAGTGACTGCTTGATTTCATTGGCATGATCGCGGTCACGGACCTCGCGCACCTTACGGGCGCGCTTGATTTGTACAACCTGCTTTTCGCCGCCACGGGTCCATGAGATTGCGAAGCCACGTGGAAGTAGGAAGTTGCGGCCATAGCCGTCCTTTACTTCAACGATGTCTCCAGCAGTTCCCAGACCACTGACTTCCTGAGTGAGGATAAGTTTCATTATGGGTCTCCTTTACTTACCGCGTTGCCGCTGAGTAGGGAAGAAGTGCCATTTCTCGGGCATTCTTCACAGCCATGGCGACATCGCGCTGGTGCTGGGTGCAGTTACCTGTCACACGGCGAGCGCGAATCTTGCCGCGATCGGAAATGAATTTGCGAAGTAGGTTTACGTCTTTGTAATCAAGACCCTTCACCTCTTTCTTGCAGAAAGCGCAGGCCTTTGCCTTCACCATCTTGTTCTTGTCCAACATCTGTTGGCGCTTGTTATCGCGTGCCATTGTCTTAACTCCTCGAAGTTGTTGTTGTTTAATTAACGTGATTAAGCATTTAAATAATTGCGTGATTAAAAGGGTGGTTCGTCAAAGTTTGCAGGAGGTGCATCAGTTGCCCAGGGATCGTCTGCGGGTGCAGAGGAACCGCCACCGGAGCTGAACCCACCATCGGTGCGCTGAACTCGATTGACCTTCGCTGTTGCGTAGCGCAATGCGGGGCCAACATCTTCGACTTCAACTTCCATCACTGTTCGCTTTTCGCCCTCACGGGTTTCGTAGGAACGCTGCTTCAACTTGCCCGAAACCATTACGCGAGTTCCCTTTGTGAGTGACTCGGCAACGTTCTCAGCGTATTGACGCCACACACTGCACCGCAAGTAGGTCGGTTCCCCGTCTTTCCACTCATTCGTTGTTTTGTCCAAGTAACGTGAACTTGTAGCAACGGTGAATGAAGCAACAGCGGCGCCGCTGGGGGTGAAGCGCAGTTCAGGATCGTTGGTCAAGTTGCCAACAACCGTCACGTTGATATCCCCGGCCGCCATTAGGAAGCCTTGACCGCAACGGACCAGTTAGGACGAATCACCTTGGTGCGGACGACAGCTTCGTTGAGTGAAAGTTGACGATCCAGTTCAGCAACTGCTTCTGGTGTCGACAACAACTCAATGACGGCGTAGTAGCCCTCAGTCTTGTGATTGATCTCGTAGGAGAAGCGACGCTTGCCCCAGAAATCTACTTTTTCAACAGTGCCACCATCTGCCTTGATCACATTCAGGAATGTATCGAGACTGGGGGCAATTGTTTTCTCTTCGAGTTCAGAGTCCAGAATGACCATGACTTCGTATTTACGCATGAATTAACCCACCTCCTTCGGACTAAACGGTCACGGTCGATCCGTGACAGGAGGGTTTCTGCCCCCGTAGGTTACCTGCACCCACAGATTCGCTGTGCGCTGCCCCCTTTCTACGAAAGTGGATTCACGAATTCGATCGAGTCCTCAGCCAGAAGGGCCAGTCCAAAAGTTGTGGCAACATGTGCTTGCTTAAGGTCGAATGTAAGGAAGTGTGTGCATTCCGTCGTTACGGCAGTTGCCAGGTGAATGCTGTCGAGGGACCTCAACTGGGACCTAGCGGCGATATCTGCTGCCAACTCAACGAGGCTTCGCGTCATGGCAATCAAATGAACCTGGTCCAGATCATGTTTAAACATCGCAGCGGCAAGGGTCGATTCAATGGGATTGGTTATCCGGCCTAATACCCGACGAACTTCAACCACCACAAGTTCGGAAGCCACAAAAGTCTCATTGAGTTTGAGTAGTGATTGAACGTGAGCAGATTCGTCCTCTTGGATGTATCTCTTGACCAATGCGCTGCTGTCCAAATAGATGATCAATCGTCATCCCGATCTTGATTCAACAGATCACGAGTGGTGACACCAGAGGGCAATGCGTCAACTAGTGGTTCAAAACTGCTCAAAGGTCCGGGCTCCACTGGCGGTGTTACCCACCCTTCGAGGATTCCTTTCGTCATTGCTGGTGAAGACTCCTGCAATAGTTGAATCGCGGAGAGCCGCGCAACCGGCTTGCCGCGGTCAGTAATCACAACCTCCGTTCCTGTTTGAACCTGTCGCAATAGATCAGACAGTTGCGCTTTTGCTTGTCTAACACCGATTTCCATGTAGTCACAATAACATATCTTCGTGACTACAAGTCCTCGCTCGGGGGCTCTCTACACGTGTGGGCAAGATAGATGGGTGCGCACGTAGGCTTGCGCACGTGCGGATTGCTACCTGGAACGTGAACTCTGTTGGAGCCCGGATTGAACGGGTGGTGGAGTGGTTAGAGAGCGCCCAGCCTGACGTTGTGGCTTTGCAAGAGTTGAAGTGCACCGATGAAGCGTTTCCGCATATGCCCATTCAGGCCGCCGGGTACGAGGCGCTCACACACGGTACGGGTCGGTGGAATGGTGTGGCAATTCTGACTCGGGTGGGTGCAACCGATGTTGTCCGCGGTTTAGTTGGTCAACCTGACTTTGAGGGTGCAGCAGAGCCTCGTGCAATCGGTGCAACCTGCGGTGGCGTTCGGGTGTGGAGTTTGTATTGTCCAAATGGTCGCGAACCTGGACACGACCATTACAACTACAAGTTGGAATGGTTTAAGGCTTTAAATGCAACGGTTCAGTCTGAACTGGTTGCTTATCCGGATCTTCCCTTTGCCGCGATCGGTGACTACAACATTGCACCAACTGATGCTGACGTGTGGGATATTTCGAAATTCGTTGATTCAACCCACGTGACCGCTGCAGAGCGGGCGGCATTGACTGACCTTTCTGGTCTTGGTTTGAGTGAGGTAATGCCACGTTCACTCAAGGGTGAGCCGTATACGTTCTGGGATTACCGCAATGGCTCATTTCACCGCGGGTGGGGAATGCGAATTGATTTGGTGTACGCGAACCCTGCCTTCATTGCACGGGTGAGTGACGCTTACGTTGATCGCGAAGCCCGTAAGGGTAAAGGCGCCTCGGACCACGCACCCGTTGTTGTTGATCTCAGCTAGGAACTAAAACTTCCGTTTGAGATCAGCAGCGCCCATAGCGATATTGGGAGACCGATATCGTAAATCAAAATAATCGTGTTACCTGGAGATAAATTCTTCGACTTCACAATCTCAAAAATGTGTTGCGCTGCCGCAAGAAGCAAGAAGAAGCTAATGACAATGGTCAAAACAATCCAGGCGTCAGAGCCCATTGCCGAGGCAACAAGGCCTGCCACACCTAGCCCCCAACTGACAAATCCAATTTCCTTCTGGAATCCGTTCGTGACCCATCCAATATTCTTTGCGGTCGACTTGGCCAGGACGGTGTGCATGAAACCACTGGTGATGAACATTATGCCGGCGGGCAGGAAGAACATCCAGGCCAATGCATTCTCACTGAAAGTAGGATCCCCCGCCCCCCACGGCGTTGTCCAATTCAGCAGGGCGAAAATCCAAGCTAAAACCAGCGTAAGTGGCACAAACAGAATTCCCATGCCTGGAATCTAGCATCAAGAGTCGCTTCAGCGTGTGGATTCTTATCCGAGAATATTCACACGTGTTCTAGGCATAGGCTTAACGGGTGAGCACCCGAATTCATTTCTCGTATACCGACGGTGTTGCATGACATTAGAAGTCCGTCGGATTAGCATCGAGCAGCATTCTGATTACTTGGATGGTGTGATTGCCTCGGGCTCACTAGGGGTTTCATTCCTGCAACTGCCGGCTTGGGGAAGTGTCAAAGTTGGTTGGCGACCGGAGTCCGTTGGTTGGTTTCGGGACTCCACACTCGTGGGCGTAGCACTTGTTCTTTACCGCCCAATTCCCAAACTGCCACGACGATCCTTGGCTTATATTCCTGAGGGACCGGTCATTGATTGGGCAAGTGACGATCTTTCTTCATGGTTGTTACCTTTGATTTCACATGTCAAGGGACGTGGTGCTTTTCAATTAAAGATGGGGCCACCGGTTGCCGTGCGTCAATGGGATGCGCAAACGATCAAGGCGTCAATCGATAATGTCTCTTTACTCGGTGAAGTTATCGCGGATCGGGAGTTCACCGTTGGTGAGGGCGTGATTGATTCACTGCGTTCACTGGGATTTGTTCAGGAAGTCAATGTTGGTGCCGGCTTTGGTGACGTGCAACCACGGTATGTTTTTCAAGTCCCACTTGCGGGTCGAACCGAAGATGAAGTGTTTACCGGTTTCAATCAATTGTGGCGGAGAAATGTCCGCAAGGCTGAGAAATCAGGAGTAGAAATCTCGGTCGGAACGCGCGCCGACCTCGCTGAATTCCATACGGTTTACGTCGAGACGGCCGCGCGAGATGGATTCACTCCGCGGGGATTGGTGTATTTCGAAAGAATGTGTGATGCACTCGGTGATCACTTCACTTTGCATATTGCTCGCCATGATGGACACGTTGCGGCCGCCACGATCATGATCACCGTTGGTGGGCACGCGTGGTACTCCTATGGTGCTTCGACGACTGCAGATCGTGATGCTCGACCGTCAAATGCCTTGCAGTGGTCCATGATTAAGTCGGCCGTTGCTTCCAGTTGCAGTGTCTACGACCTTCGAGGAATCTCCAACACACTCGATAGCTCTGACCATCTTTTTGGATTGGTTTCCTTCAAGTTAGGTTCGGGAGGGTTTGCCCAGGAATACGTTGGCGAGTGGGATTACGTGATTCGTAAGTCTTGGGCACGCGCTTTTTCGATTTACCAACGGCGAGGCTAGTAAGCGGATCACTTTGTTCCTGACATGATAAACAGGTGTCTTTCACCCTCCAAATAAATGGCGAAAAATGGCGCACCCACCTACGCGCTGTAACTAATGCGCTCACCAGTGCGAGTGGTAGTTCGCCCGTCCCCGTGATCAAAGGAAACGGCTACGGCCTGGGTCAAGAATTGCTTGGTGCGACAGCCATGGATCTTGGCGCCGACACAATAGCTGTTGGAACGGTATTTGAAATTGAGTCCGTTGTTGACGTTACCCGAGGCGACATTGTTGTTCTACAACCATTTGATCCGCGTGATGCTAGCGCCGCCCTTCAATGGTCGGGTATCAGTGAAAAGTTGTACGCTGGGCGAATTATTCGCACCGTTGCCAGCCCGCAAGCGCTCACGGATCTTGTTAACGGAACGAAAAGCGTTCGCATAATTCTTGAAGCTCGCAGTTCTATGGTTCGCTTCGGGTTTACTGAATCTGAACTCATTGGCGCACTACGTAACCCAGAGATCCGCGCAGCGTTAGCAACGGGGCGAATCTTTGTTGAGGGGATTTCTATTCACCTTCCTATTGAGCGCAATGAAAGCAGTGAAACCAAAATTCCTAATTCACACGCGGTTGAAGTGATGCGTTGGGCGGGTTTGTGGGAAAGGGAAACTGCCGTATGGGAGGTCCATTCACCCCCGGCACCGGTGATCTGGGTTTCCCATTGCACTGATGCAGAGCTCGCAACTATTCGAGACAGTGTGAGTGAGTTAATTGTGCGTGCTCGCGTGGGCACCAGACTTTGGCTTGGTAATCGATCAGCACTGTCTGTTTTCGGAACAGTGTTGGCGGTGCACCCGGTCTCTGAAGGTGTGAAGGTTGGTTACCGGCAACGAGGCGCGGGCAAGAATGCGACTCTTATTGTCGTAAGTGGCGGGACCGCACATGGCATAGGTTTGAGTGCGCCTTCACCCACCACCTCGCTACGACAGCGAGTCACCTCGTTGGGAGTTGGGGCACTGGACGCTGCCGGAAAGGCGATGTCACCTTTTAGCATTGGTGGAAAGCAACGCTGGTTTGCCGAACCCCCACACCAACACGTTTCTATGTTGTGGTTGAACAACGAATCAGTTCTACCTCGAGTAGGTGATCAAGTGCGTGCCGAAGTTCGATTTACCACATCACGCTTTGATTCTGTGCTTGTTAATTGATTTGTGCTTATCGTTTGATCTCGTTGAGTATCAATCGCAACCCGAATTGCAAAATAGAGAGTCGCGGCAATGTGGACGAAAGTGGCTACTGAATACCATTGAGGCGTCAATGTTTGTGACCCCTCAATTCCGTATCCGGCGAGGAACCACCAGATCCCAATAAAGTAGACGATTTCACCGAACTGCCAGATCAGGAAGTCGCGCCAGTTAGGTCGGGCCAATACAGCAAGCGGTACGAGCCAGAGCACATATTGCGGCGAATACACCTTGTTGGTAACAACAAATGCGGCGAGAATGAGAAATGAAATCTGTGCAATGTTTGGTGAGTTGGGTGCCTTCTTAACCAGAATTGCAATCCCAACAAGTAATAGTATGAAGATCGCGGTCGAAGCAAAGTTGAGTAAGTTGTTTGGGATTGTTGGTAGCCCAATCTGGGTTATGGCGTACCAGAAAGAGCCAAAGTCAATTGATCGACCAAAGTTGAACGTGTAAAAGTGAATCCATCCTTCAAAGTTTGAAATTGCAAATAGGATGTTGACCACAAAGAACGTCAAGAATGTTGCAGCGATCATGTTGAGTGTTGGTCGCCATGATTTACTTTTCCACGCTAAAAGAATAAAACCGATAAGAAGAAACACCGGATAGAACTTTGATGCTATGGCCAGGCCGAGTAAAACTCCCGTGAGTGTTGGTTTCTCTTTAGACCAGGCAAGAAATGTAAGGGCCACCAGTGCAATCGGGATGAGATCCCAGTTAATTGTTGCCGCCAAAATCATGGTGGGTGCGAAAACAATCATTGCGGCCCGCCATGGATCTTTCGGCTTTGTTAGTGCAGTCGCGACTACCGTTACAACAAAAGGAATAAACAGCAGAATTACGTTGACGTCGAAGAACGCCCGGTATCCGTTGGGGTAGAACGGGAGAGCCCATCCGGTAATGACCGCGGAGATATACATGAAGAAACCTGTACCAACCGGATACTCCAGGTAAATGCCATTTGATCCTGTTTGGAGGTAGGGAAATATTCCTTCGGCAAATCCACGGTCAACATAAAGCGGTGGGATATCCGAGTAACACAGGTGCATGTAACGCTGCGGGTCACTCCAGTCATTGACCAGACAGGGGAGGTCAAGAAAGTAGCCCAAGGAATAGGTCAGTGCAGCCAAAACAATGAGAACGTAGATCGGCGGGAGAAGTGTGTAACTTCGGATGGCGAGTTGGCCAAAGGGTCCGCCGAGACGCTCCGTGGTCTTTGGCTGGCTCACGGGAGGATTATGGTCTACCTTCATCGCTCAACGGGTCCGTCGGTGGCGAATCAGGTCCAAACTCGTTCACAGGTCCACCACTTTCGCCGGAATCAACGGCTGCGGGATCTGATCCAATGTTTTCCGGTCCAAATTCATTAATTACTTCGGGTATTGGACAACCGAGTGGAATCTCTTCCAGATCGGTTTCAATAAAGTCTGGGCATTCAATTGGGGTGAACACACTCTCAGGTGGTGCTGGGAATTCCAAGACAGGTTCTGATTTGAGAGCGCCTTTCATAAACGCGGTCCAGATCGCTGCTGGGAATGACCCACCGGTGACGGTGGTTAAGCCACCTGTTCCTGACATGGAGATTGGTATTCCACTTGAGTCTTCTTTCGCCATGAGAACAGCCGCTGAGATTTGCGGGGTGTAACCGGCAAACCAAGCGCTCTTGTTGTCATCTGTCGTACCAGTTTTTGCGGCCGCTGGTCGATCAAGTGCAAGGGCAGCTTTTCCCGTTCCATCGGTAACAACTTTAGAGAGGGAATAGTTGACGCTGTTTGCAACGTCAGAAATATAGGCTGTGGTAAGAGTCGGCTGGTATTCATAGAGCAGACCACCATTAGATCCGAAGACTTGTTTAATGAATGTTGTGCTACTGCGCACTCCTTCATTGGCAAATGTTGCGTAGGAATTTGCCATATCCAAACCTGACGGCGAGGAGGTGCCAAGAACAAATGTTAGGTCGGGTGATTCTAGGTTCAGTCCCGGTGTTGTTTCAGGGATTCCGGCAGCCAACGCGGATTCGACAACACTATCTACACCAATGTCAGCTGTTAGTTCTACATACGCGGAGTTGATGCTGAGTTCGGTGGCCTGCAGAAGCGAGACGACACCGTAGGAATTGTTTCCGTAATTGTTAAAGGTATAACCGTTAACCGTTGCCGGTGAATTTCCATTCCATAGTGAATTCAGTTGCACTGATTGACCTAATGCAGCGGCAAGCGCGAATGGCTTAAATGTTGAACCCGCTTGGGCAAACTGTCGGGTGGCGTTATTGATTTGGTCGGCAATGAAATCGGTGCCGCCATACATCGCGAGCACCTCACCCGTTCCTGGTTTAACCGCTGCCAAGCCAATGCGCAGCCCCTCGGTTCCTGACGTTGGACCTTGTTCCTTCACGGCGCGTTGGGCGGCGCGTTGGGCCTTGCGGTCAAAGGAGCTTATGACTTTTAGTCCACCAAGTTGAATCTCTTCTTGGCCATAGCCTTGAGCAGCCAGCTGTTGTTCAACTGCCGTTAGCAGGAATCCGACTTGGCCGCCGAGGCGATCCTTCTGTTTAAAGGCCACGATGTCTGGGAATTGCGCTGATTCACGTTGTTCCTGGGTGATATCACCCAGTTCTGCCATGGAGTCCAGAACATAGGACCATCGGGCTTTGAGTCCACTCAAGTTTTCTTCGGGGCTAAGTCCCGACGGGGATTTGATAACCGATGCAAGTACGGCACCTTGGGCGAAGTCGAGTTCACTGACCGGTACCCCAAAATATGCGATCGATGCTGCTTCAATTCCATTTGCATTTCTACCAAAGTAGATCGTGTTCAGATAATCCTCAAGTATTTGTTCTTTTGAAATTACAGTTTCCAACTTGAATGCAAGTAGAGCTTCATTGACTTTGCGATTCCACGTTCGATCTTGGGTAAGAAACGCGATCTTCGCGTACTGCTGAGTAATGGTTGATCCACCCTGAGTGTTACCTCCGGTTATGTTGTTAAATGCTGCGCGCGCAATTCCCACTGGTGAAATCCCACCATGGTTGTAAAAGTCGCGGTCTTCAGCAGCCAGGACGGCTTGTTGAACGCTAATGGGAATGTTGGTTAATGGAACGGATCGGCGGGTTGATTCACCCAAGCGTCCTATTTCACTTACACCATCCGCGTAGTAGACAACGGTCGCTTCACTCGTTGCCAGTTCATTGGGTGTTGGTACTTGGGTGCGGATTAATAGAACCGCAAAAACGGTTATCCCCAAGGCAGCGAGCAGAAAAAATATCCACAAGGTTCGACGTAACCAGCGGCGTCGTCGACGCGGCGCGCTTGAACCGGCGCTTGTACTCCGCTTGATCGGCTTTTTCTTCGCTGGGGTTGCCACTGTTGTCCTATCGGGGAAGGGGACAGATTTCCAAAACTTCATTTACTTCAGTGCCGAGGACTAGTCCAACAGATCATCGCCCTTAAAAGACGGTACGGCGCGCCGGGGAGTTCCATCGCCGAGTGAGAAGGCGCGAATCAGGTAGTTCCAGTGGCAGTCGGGGCACACTTCTACAACGTAGACCCGGAATTCGCCAAATGTGCTGCACATCGGCGGTAATTCCTCTGCTTTGCGGATTCTTCCAGCGTAAGGGCCTAGTTCATCACCATATATGTAATGCAAGTTTACGAGGTGCTTGCCTTTACAGGCGGGGCAGTTATCTTTTGCCTGTTCCCCATGGAACTTGGCTGCCTTAAGTAAATACGGGTCGGCCTCACAATAGTCGCTGGTGAGTGCGCCTCCTCGGTGTAGTTTTGTGATGTCAGCTGCCCTGGAAAGCCCATAATCCACCACGTTTCGTGGTTTTTGCGGGTCTGATACGGGCTCTGGCGCTGGAATCGGGCCTCTTTTGGGTGGATTTTTGGCCGATTCACCACGAGCTACCCGACCTCGTACCCCTTCCCTGCGCCTCTGAGCCATACATTGAGTTTAGACCCGAACTCAAAGATGGGGGGAGTAGACATTAGATATATCGAAGCGATATATTGATCCACATGAGTAGCCGCCGCGATGTCTTGAGTTTCGCAATCTTGGGCGTGCTCAGTGAAGGCCCACAGCATGGCTATGAGTTGCGGAAAAGACTCACTACGGTTCTCGGTCCATTTCGAGCACTTTCCTATGGCTCCTTATATCCAGCTCTCAAGCGGATGAATGCCACCGGAATGATCGAGGAAGAGTCACTCACCCCAGCCACGGAAAGCACCGCACCCGCACTATCCGGTCGGCGGGCCCGCATTGTTTATGCAATCACGGCCGAGGGTAAAGAAATTTTTGGTGAGTGGGCCAATAAGCCCGGTCCTGAAGCCTGGGAGGACGAAGGTTTTGCCGCCCACTTAGCGTTTTTTTCAGCAACCGAAGAACGTACCCGCCTTCGTATATTGGAAGGCCGCCGCTCACGACTAGAAGAGCGGGTTGAAGCACTACGTGAATCTCTCATCCGCGGTAAAGAGCGTGTCGATGCCTACACACTTCAACTGCAACAGCACGGACTAGAAGGAGCCGAGCGCGAGGTGCGCTGGCTTACAGAATTAATTGATCAAGAGAAAGTAACCCAGGAAAGGTAAGAAATGAGTGCACAACCCGGCGGAGAAATTCGCGTAGCAATTGTTGGTGTTGGTAACTGTGCTGCATCCCTCGTTCAAGGGGTGGAGTACTACAAAAACGCCAAGGCAGGTGAGTTTGTCCCCGGACTCATGCACGTTCAATTTGGGCCCTACCACGTTAATGATGTCAAATTTGTAGTCGCATTTGACGTTGATTCCAAAAAAGTTGGGCTGGACCTCGCTGACGCAATCGGTGCTTCGGAAAACAACACAATCAAATTATGTGACGTTCCCAGCACCGGTGTGAAGGTGTCACGTGGCCACACACTCGACGGTCTCGGCAAGTACTACCGCGAAACAATCACCGAGTCTGATGTTCCAGAAGTCGACGTTGTTCAAGCTTTGAAAGACGCCAAGGTTGACGTTGTTGTCTGCTACCTGCCCGTTGGTTCAGAAGTTGCGGCCAAGTTCTATGCACAGTGCGCAATCGATGCAGGCTGCGGCTTCGTTAACGCGCTCCCAGTCTTCATTGCCGGAACACCAGAATGGGCAAAGAAGTTCGAAGATGCCGGTTTACCAATTGTCGGTGATGATATTAAGAGCCAGGTTGGCGCAACAATCACCCACCGAGTATTGGCCAAGTTGTTCGAAGACCGCGGTGTAATTGTTGACCGCACCTACCAACTCAATGTTGGTGGAAACATGGACTTCAAGAACATGCTTGAACGCGATCGCCTCGAATCGAAGAAGATTTCGAAGACACAGTCGGTTACTTCTCAACTCTCACATGACTTAGGCGAGAAGAACGTTCACATTGGACCATCGGATTACATTGCGTGGCTCGATGACCGCAAGTGGGCCTTTGTTCGCCTTGAAGGCCGCGCATTCGGTGACGTTCCCCTCAACCTCGAGTACAAGCTCGAAGTGTGGGATTCACCCAACAGTGCCGGTGTAATCATCGATGCAGTCCGCGCAGCAAAGATTGCTATGGATCGCAAGATTGGCGGACCGATTCTTTCGGCTTCCAGCTACTTCATGAAATCACCTCCGGTGCAGTACAACGACTCCGAGGCAAAGCAGGCGGTTGAAGACTTTATCGCTGGCACCATTGATCGATAGACTTTAGACAGCCGGTAGCCTCTGTTCTTGTGCAGCGGCTACCGGTTGTTCGGTCCCTGCTTCACCGTCGTGATTTCCGCGCCCTTTACAGCACTCGTTTAGTTGGCCAATTCGGAGACGGTTTTTTTCAGGCCGCACTCGCCTCATTTGTTCTTTTCTCACCGGAGCGTGAACCAAATGCCACCGCTATAGCGGTGGCATTTGGTATTTTACTGTTGCCCTATTCCCTCATCGGACCATTTGCCGGTGTTTTTCTCGACCGCTGGTTGCGGCGTAATATTTTGGTTCGAGCAAACTTACTCAAAGCACTTCTGACAATCCCAGTGATGGCTGCCCTACTCGCCGGAAATGATTCGGGGATTCTGGGGATTTCCGTCCTCGCCGTGCTCGGTGTTGGTCGATTCATTTTGGCGGGACTCTCTGCATCCCTGCCCCATGTTGTCGGTGGCAAGGAACTCATCTATGCGAATGCGTTGACACCAACTTCGGGAACAATTGCCTTCGTTGTCGGTGCAACGACCGGTTTGGGGATTAGAGAAGTGTTTGGTGGAGGAGACTCCGGCAGCGTCGCACTACTCATGTTTTCTGTAGGAACTTTTATCTCTGCTTCATTTATTGCGCGAACATTTGCGGTTCATGCACTAGGACCAACACACCAAATCAAACACTCAATGGTTGACTCACTTCGCGGGGTAACTAGTGATCTGGCTGCCGGTGTTCGCACATTGGTTTCACACGCGGATGCCGCCAGAGCGCTCGCACTAGTTGCCATTAACCGGATTTCATTCGGTGTCGTCACGGCTGGAGCACTACTACTACTACGAAATACATTCCACCAAAGCTCCGATGCCAATGCGGCACTTGCCGACTTTGCGATCATTTCTGGCTTTACGGCTACGGCGGCTCTCCTCGCTGCGATCGTGACCCCATGGATGACTCGTAAAATTGGGATCCCCCGCTGGTCCTCCATAACCGTCGCCCAAGCGTCGGCTGGAATGGTGGTCTTCGCTTGTGCTGCCACACTTCAGAACTTCCCGTTGCTACTCGTTGCTGGGTTTAGTCTGGGATTTGCGGGCCAGGCGGTCAAGGTGTGTTCAGACACGGTTATTCAACGCGAAATTCCCGATGAAAGCCTGGGTCGGATCTTCTCGCTTTTTGACATGAGCGTGAATGTCGCCCTCGTGTCCGGAATCATCCTGGTGGCACTACTTGCCCCAGTTTCAGGAGTCGCGGCAATGCTGTACATCGGTGTTGGCATGGGCTTGGCTTTGGCCAGTTTGTGGTACTGGCGAGCAGGCAGTAAAAACCCGGCGTGACCCGCTAACTAAAGGGAGGGGAACCCCTTCTGGCAGCATGTTCACGGTATCAAGGCTGAGATCGGGTGTCATTGAGTAGAGTTCGGCTATGTCTAATGGAGCCACAGAGCAGTATCAGCGCAGTCCGGTCACTCGCGATCGAGTCCGTCCCCGAACCATTTTCTCGATCATCGTTTTCGTCCTAGCAACCATCTTGACCCCTTTATCTGTTGCTGGACACTGGGCTCACTCCACGATCATTGACACGGAGCGGTACATCGAGACTGTGGGTCCAATTGGTGCGAGCCCTGAGGTGCAAGCTGCGTTCGCTGAAGTCGTCACCAACTCGATCGTTGAACAAGTGGATACAGAGTCGATCGTCAGTGACTTCCTTGGCGGGATTCTGCCGAACAATGCGATAACCGACCGTCTAGCTGGCCCCATTTCAACGGGTATCAATGGTCTGATTGGGCAAGCGGTGGACACATTCGTAACCTCAGACGCTTTTACTACGGCTTGGTTAGCACTCAATCGAGCAGCCCAAAAAGGTTTCATTGCACTTCTACAAGATGAACCCAGTGGACCCATAGAACTGCAGGGCGACGATGTTGTTCTTAACCTTGACTCAGTGATCACACTTGCCCAAGAAAAATTGGTTGAAAACGGCATTTCCTTCGCCGCCAATGTCAGCATCCCAAAAACGGATAAGCAATTTGTTTTGATGAGTGTTCCAGCTCTGAGCCAGGCGCGTGCTTTTTACGCCTTCTCCGCACCAATTCTCGGTTGGATCATGGTCTTGATCGCTGCCATGTTCATTCTGTCAATCTTGTTGGCACGACGTCGGGCCCGAACAACCGTGGCTGTCGGTGTCGTTGTTGTTGCTTCATCCCTCGCGCTCTACGCTGCAACGGTTCTTGGTGAAGGAGCCGTTAACAATCAATTCGCCGGTACCCTTTTTGAGAGCGCCGCCGTTGTTGTTTATCAAACATTCCTGGCCTACCTCATCTCCGGGCTGCAATCATTGGCAGTAATTGGGGTCCTTGTAATTATTGGTGGTTGGTTAGCAGGTAGCACCAACTCAGCGCAGCGCGTACGTGCCAACTTCACTCGGGGGCTCAATGAGATCGCGGACCGAACTGGTTTAGACACTGGTGTGAAATTGGCACCCTATGCGCCAATTATTCGTTGGGCGGTAATTTGTATATGGCTTCTGTTCTTGCTGAGTGGAACGTACCTCGGCAGTGTTAGCGGCGTAATGCTCACACTGCTCATGGCTGGAATTTGGACCGGATTGGAAATTCTTATCCGCGCTCGGACCACCATTGAAGTAATTGTTGTGTCGCAGACTGAGGTGATTGAGGTCCTTGATCAAGCCTAAGTTCCATGAGGAATTTATAGGCTTCACCAACCTCACGACCTGGTCCGATTCCTAGAATCTCCATGATCTGCGAGCCATCAAGGTCGGGTCGCATTGCATCAAGTTCTTCCTGCTCCTGCAGTTGTGCAATGCGCTCTTCCAAGCTGTCGTAGGCGGTCTGCAATGTCGCGGCCCTGCGTTTATTGCGAGTCGTTGAATCGGCCCGCGTTAATTTGTGAAGACGGGTTAGCTGCGCTCCAGCATCGCGCACATAGCGACGGACTGCAGAATCACTCCACTCGCCGGTTCCATAACCGTGGAAGCGTAGATGCAATTCCACCAAGGTTGCAACTTCCTCAATCTGTTCGTTGCTGAATCGTAAAGCTTTCATTCGTTTTCTTGTCATGCGAGCACCGACAACTTCATGGTGATGGAATGAGACTCTGCCGTCGGACTCAAATTTCCGGGTCTTTGGTTTTCCGATGTCGTGCAGTAGCGCTGCCAATCGAAGAATCAAGTCGTTAGGGAGTTCTGGTTCATGGTTGGTTTCCAAATCTATGGCTTGCTCCAGCACTTTAAGCGTGTGCTCATACACATCCTTATGGTGGTGATGTTCATCTTCCTCTAATTGCAGCAGAGGTAGTTCGGGCAACACGTATTCGGCAAGTCCTGTTTCCACCATGATGGTCAATCCAATACGTGGATAGTCAGACATCACGATCTTGATCAATTCTTCGCGAATGCGCTCAGCTGAAACAATCTCAAGTCGTGACGCCATTTCACGCATTGCAGTTACTACGTCAGGTGCAATCGAGAACTGTAGTTGGGAGGCGAAGCGGGCTGCACGCATCATTCTCAGTGGGTCATCAGAAAACGATTGTGTTGCGGTGAATGGTGTTGTTAAAACTTTGTTTTCTAAGTCGTTTAGCCCGTCGAATAAATCGACAAACTCCAATGTGGGGAGTGTTAATGCCATCGCGTTCACGGTGAAGTCGCGACGACCGAGGTCTGCGGCCAACTCTGTTCCGAACTCAACATCGGGCTTACGGGAGTCGGCGTTGTAATTCTCGCTGCGATACGTCGTGATTTCAATCTGGCGGTTGTCTTTGCTAGCACTGATAGTGCCAAATGCAATCCCGGTGTCCCATGTGTTATCCGCCCAACCACCCAGAATCCGCTTAATCTCTTCCGGATGTGCGCTGGTGGTGAAATCAAGATCCGCTAATGGTGAGGTGCGACGCAGAAATGCGTCTCGAACCGGGCCGCCAACCAATGCGAGTTCAAAGCCTTCATTGCGGAAAAGTGTGCCTAATTCAAAGAGCAAACCAGCAACGGGAGCGAGGCTCTCGAGTGCTTGGCGCTGAAGTGAAGTGGACACGGCAGCCAAGGTTACCCACCCAGTGCCTTTATCCTCGTTACATGGTGTTTTTGGGCGAGCGCATCCCCCCATGGCACCGCCTGCTCTTGGTAGTCCCTTTTCTGGTTTCTGGTCTAGTGATCCCTGGGGTCGGGGCAATGCCGGTCGCCGCTGACCCAACGGGTTCTGTGATTGCGGTAGTTCTCGACCAGGTGACTCCCATTGCGCCGCGGCCGGGTGACACCCTACGAATTTCCGGGAAATTGCTTAATTCTTCCAGTTCTGCGGTCACGCAGGTGTCGACCCGTCTCGGTATTTCAGCTAGCCCAATCAATGAGCGAGCTGAGATCACAGTCGCTACAGACCTGGAACTCAACCCGGAAATTGACCCGATTGACTACTTCCTCGATAGCACCAAGATTGACGTGAGTGCTGCTCTGAAGCCGGGCGATCAAGCCAGCTTTGAAATAGCCGTTCCGATTAACGACCTTCCCCTCGGTAGTGACGGTGTTTACACCATCATGGTGGAGATTCTGGGAGCATCTGGAGGGGGCGGAGTGAGCCGCCAAGGTGGTGTGCGAACGTTTCTTCCCTGGATGGGTCCGCAGTCGAGCCCCATCGATTTGGTGTGGCTGTGGCCACTTGTTGACTACCCCGCTCAGGAAGCAAATGGTGTTTTACTCAATGAGGGGATTCCGCGTTCATTAGCCCCTGGTGGCCGACTGGATTCACTTCTCAATCTTGCTGCCAATAATTCCAGCAAAGTTAGTTGGATCGCAGATCCACAATTACTTCAGGTCGCCCAAGACTTATCCGGGGGTTACCAAGTCCGTAGTGGTGATTCGATTTCAGTTGGCGACCTGTCTCAGGACTCAGGCCAGTGGTTGACCCGATTGAGTCAAGCACTTAATTCGAGTCAGGCTTCACCTGATCGGCTACCACTTCGAGTGACACCGTACGCCGATATCGATGCAAGCGCCGTGACTCGTTCCGGCCAGGAAACCGATGTGGTGCGTTCGACCACGACCGCGGCGAGTGTGGCAACAAGTGTCTTAGGCCAAAGTGTTGAAGGTACTTTGTACTGGGCACCCAGTGGGAGGCTCAATAAAAAAACGGGTGACCTGTTAGCTTCAAGCGGAGTTCGCACCGTGATCCTTCGTGGTACCGCTTTACCGCCCATGGACTCCACAACCGTTTCAACTGGGTTCGGTATTTTAGGAACGACCTACGGCGGCATGAACGCTGTTCTCATTGACCCTGGACTGAGTGCAACCCTTTCCCTACCCCAAACTTCCATGTCAAATGCAATTCTGATGCGTCAACAATTCTTAGCGGAGACGGTCCTGCTCAGTCAACTTATTCCTAGTGCGTCCGCTTCCCGCATGATCGTTGCTGGCCCTGAGAACATTCGTTGGAATCCTTCACCTGACGCACTTAATTCATTACTCGATGCCACTGGGAAGGTGCCCTGGATCAATGCCGCATCCCTTTCTGATTTACTGAATGAAAACAGCAGCAGCATTGCGCGTAAGCGTGTTGGATACGGGCCCAAGGCTCAAGACGCGGAGCTGCCAGCCGCGTATCTAGAAACAGTACAGAAGGTAAGTGAGGAACTCGCGTCACTCACCGCGGTACTCGACAACCCCAGTGGGGTGACGGACGCTTACTCCGAGGCGATCCTGCGAGCACAATCAAGTGCTTGGCGCACAGAGCCTGCAACAGGTGTTGAACTCGTTTCTAGTATTTCAACGAGCTTGCGGGAGCAAATTAACAAAGTTTACGCACTCTCCGAAGGAACCATCACGCTCTCTGGTGAGAGTGGTTTAGTTCCGGTAACAATTGCCAATGACCTTGATCGAACTGTCACAGTTGGTGTGCAGTTGCGGGGTATTCCCGCAGCTCGCTTAGAAAGCCCACCACTCTACGAAATCACCATTGAGCCAGGAAAAAAGGTGAGTGTTGAACTTGAAGCAACTGTTGTGGGTGGCCGGACACTCAGTGCCGGTGTTCAACTGCTCACCCCTCAAGGTCAAGACTTTGGGAGACCCGCACGAATTGAACTTGTTTCCACAGCCTATGCACGCGCCGCAGCCTGGGTAATCGGCGCCGCATTCGTGGCAATCGTTTTATTTGTTGTCGTGGGAATTACTCGGCGCGTTCACAAGGCCGCTACCGGAGCCCGGGCTAATTCACAGAAGAATGAGCCACATGTCTGAACGGGCGTTATTAGGTCCCAGCACGGTTATGGCCGCGGGCACCGTCACATCACGTGTGACTGGAATCGCCCGCGACATCACCATGACGGCTGCTCTCGGATTCTTCCTGGTATCCGACGCATTTTCCTTGGGTAACTCACTTCCCAACATGATTTACATATTAATTCTCGGCGGTGCACTAAACGCTGTTTTTATCCCGCAACTCGTTCGCAAAATGAAGGACGATGCCGATGACGGTCGCGCTTATGCCGATCGCCTCATCACGATCACTGCGATTGCCCTACTCGCTTTGTCTATCATCTCAATAATTTTGGCGCCATGGATTGTAGACCTTTACACACCGAGCGACTACCCACAAACTGAATTTGAATTAGCCGTCGCCTTCGCTCGTTTATGTTTACCACAAATATTCTTCTATGGCCTCTACACAATGTTTAGTCAGGTGCTCAACACCCGCGGGAAATTTGGTGCACCGATGTTTGCGCCAATTGCAAACAACATTGTGGCAATCTCAACTTTCCTATTGTTCATTTATTTCGCTGGTACCAGCGCCGCCGCCGACGGAAACCTGACATCGGGTCAGGTGTGGTTACTCGGCTTGGGTACCACTTTGGGTGTTGTTATCCAAGCCTGCATTTTGATTCCAGTCCTCTATCGCGCCGGCTACGTGTGGCGGCCGCATTTTGATTGGCGGGGGTACGGACTACGCAAAGCAGGAAAGCTGGCCGCGTGGACCATTGGTCTCGTGCTGGTTAATCAGCTGACCTATTTAGTAATCACTCGATTTGCTACCCAAGCAAACATCAATGCGATTACGTCAGGTGTTGCAGCAGCAGGACTCACCACCTACCAAAAAGCACATTTAGTGTTCATGTTGCCTCATAGCGTGATCACAGTTTCCGTCATCACAGCATTGCTTCCTTCCTTGAGTCGAGTTGCTCACTCAGGGAAACTCACTCAAGTTTCACATGACCTCGTTGGTGCGATGCGACTAGTTTCATTTCTCATAATCCCCATTACCGCCATGATCTTGGTAGGTGGTACTTCAGTGGCTGTTTTACTTTTTGACTTTGGCGCTGCGACGACCGATCAAGCTCAGGTACTCGGCCAAGTAATCTCAGTATTCATGCTTGGGATGCTTCCATTCACTCTCTTCTATGTCCTACTACGCGGCTTCTATTCTCTGGAGGACACCCGTACCCCATTTTTCATCACTGTGATTTTTTCTCTTGTCTTTCTGGGCCTGTTAGTCCCATTCTTTGGTCAGCTCTCCGGTGGTGGAGTCCAAATTACCTACATTGCATTGTGTTACAGCATTTCTTACTGGGTAGGTCTTGTCATTGCCTGGGTTGTCTTGGCCCGCAAACTAGGTGGACTCTCATCACTGTCGACATTCGGATCAATTGGACGGATGCTCGTTGTTGGAATTCTCTCTGTTGCGGTCATGCTGTTTACTCAAAACAGGCTGAATGAATTATTTTTTGGTGACGCAGGAATCGTTGATTACTCTGAGAAAACAACTTTGTTGATTCGTTTATTCCTGGTCGTCTTGAGTGGAGCGGCTAGCTACATCGTTTTGTCGTGGCTCTTGCGGGTCCCCGAAATTACCCTTGCATATCGGGTTTTCCGCGACAAACTAAGTCCTAAGGTGAACTCATGATTGGCCCAGGAACTACGTTCAACCGATACACACTGTTGGAGATCATAAGTGAGCACGTTCCTGCAGAGAGTGGTCAATTTCCTGTCCAATTGTGGCGGGGTCGCGACGATATTTTGGATCGAGATATTGCAGTTCGCTTGATGCGAACCAAAGATCAACGCTTGATCAAAGTTCTCGGAGCAGCGCAGGCAGCCGCGATGGCCGATGACCGCCGACTTCTACGAGTCCTCGATATTCTCGACATTGCGGCCACTGAGAAGGATCATTCCTACACCGCAATCATTAGTGAATGGTGTGCTGGTACACCGCTTCACATTGCCGTGAGCGAGGCAGACACCCCAACATTTGATGCCGAGTTTTCACTTGATTCTGTTGCCAGTATTGCTTGGGCCCTGAATGCGTGCCTCTCAATTAACCTTGAACACGGCCGACTTCGTCCCAGCTGTATTTTCTTGACAGAGAACTCTGAAGTGTTGATCAGTGGTCTGGCTGTTGATCACGCCTTATTCGGACCATTGTTTGAATCGCGCACTTCACAAGATTCCTCCACCGCAAAAGATGTTAATGGACTGGGATCATTGCTCTATTGCTTCACAACCGGCCTCTGGCCATATCCCGTTTACTCGAGTGAAAAGAATCCAGACCCAGTGCTTACTGTTCATGTCCCTTTTTCACCTAAAGTAGGTAAAGACATTCCTTTACCCTCCAGCGTTAAAGCGAGTATTCCGCGCGCTGTTGACGAAATCGTAAGTCGGAGTGTGATTGGCGCGAGCAAATCGCGTGGGGTGACACGAATCAAAGACTCACTCGGTTTCGCAAACTCAATTGCGTCGGCAAGGGATTACCACGCACCTCTCAGCACGACAACGGTGCGAGCACCGGTTGGAGTTTCGCAACATAAGTCACCAACGAGTTTTGCACGACGTGCTATTAGTGTCGCGGTTGCTGCGACAGTAGTTCTTGCTCTTTTATTAACAGGAACGCAACTCCTGCGTGCTTCACACTCCACCTCAGCTTCAATTGATTCCGAAGGGGGTGTGGTGAGTGCAACCGAAGTTCTCACGAGTCCAGCGACACCATTTGTTGAAGTCGAAGTCGGTAACACTGCCGGAACTATTCCCATTGCCGCTGTCCGCTCATTTGACCCGCTAGGAGGTTTACCCAATGGCGTTCAGGGCACAGAGCGGGAAGATGGTGTGTCCCGGGTAATTGACGGTGATGCCGTCACCGCCTGGACCACTAAGACTTATAAAACTGCATCACTGGGCAAAAAGGGTGGAGTTGGCCTCATCCTTGATCTAGGTGAGGAAGCTGAGGTCACCGGCGTCTCCTTGGGCTTAGTTGGCTACGGAACCGATCTACAGGTCCGGGTATCCAATGAAATTCTGCCCGACCCGGATTTATGGACAAAGTTAGTCAGTATTGACGACGTAGGCCCACAAATTGACGTTCGTGCCCCCAGGCCGGTATCGGGTCGCTACGTACTTATTTGGTTAACGGGTATTCCGCCGACGAAAGGCGGGGAGGCATTCCAGGGTGGAATCACGAGTGCATCCGTTTTTGGAGCGCTTGAATCCAACTGATCCACGGGCATCCATGCAAGGATCGGCCCCTTCATTAGGCTAATCGTGTGTCTGAGGCCGATCTCCGCGAATTAAGTGATCGCGAGTTGATGGCTGCCCATGTAGCAGGGGATTCCCAAGCATTTAGTGAGCTTGTCTCTCGACATCGGGACCGCCTGTGGTCGGTCTCCCTTCGGACAACCGGTGACCCCGAGGAGGCCAGTGATGCCCTCCAGGACGCCTTGATTTCGGCATTTCGACGGGCCGACCAGTACCGTGGGGAAGCCGCCGTCACGACTTGGCTGCACCGGATTGTGGTCAATGCCGGGTTGGACCGGCTTCGTCGTCGGGCGGTACGCCCCACCACCACTCTGCCCGACCACAATGATTACAACGGCTTGGAACTCGTCGAGCCCCGAGATGCAATTACCGAGCGGGAGAACTGGATCGAGATCTCGGCAGCCCTCGCCGAGTTGCCGCAGGACCAAAGGGAAGCCATTATTCTGGTCGATGTCCAGGGCTACTCGGTTGAGGCGGCCGCAAAGGAACTTAATTGCCCCACGGGCACGATTAAAAGCCGATGTAGCCGTGGAAGAGCCAAACTCGCCGAGACCTTGGGGCACTTGCGGAACCAAGACGTCGGTGAAATCGTCACAACAACAGATCACACACCACTAGGGAAGTCAAACACCGGGAAGGAGGAGTAAATCGTGAAAGACCACAACGAAGACTCCGAATTCCCACAAGGTGAATTCCCAGAACTCACGCGCGATCTAGCGGCCTACGGCCAGTATTTGGATGCAGTGCCCCTTGAAGTCATGCCCACGAGTGTCTGGGAGCAGATCGCTACAACCCTCTCTCTCGAGTCTGCTGACCGAGTCGTCCCCGATTCTCCAGCTGCCCTTGGCTCAGACCCCGCGGTCCTTGAACTAGATAGCTACCGCAAGCACCGGATCGGTGGCAAATGGGTTGGTGGCCTCGTCGCTGCGAGTGTGACCCTGCTTGCGGTTGGTATCGGTGTCAATGTCCTCAATACCGACACGGTTGATCAGAATTCGATCGTCGCGGGTGCTTCGACCAAAGGCGATCAATCACAAGGTGTTCCTTCACAAGGTGCACTCGCCGCAGCCTCACCCCAGGTCATTCAGGCTGGTTTCGTGCCACCCGCTGTTCAAGTAATGGAAAGCGGTAGCGACTACAACTCGACAAATCTCAGGGACAACGTGACCCTCCTTTTGAGCAAAATCGGGATCAAAAAGCCAATGGATATGTTTATGGCCCCAATGAAGGATATGAATTCCGCACAGATGACTAAAGCGACCGGTATGACGGGTAGTTTGGAGTCCTTGCGCAAATGTCTCAATGAAATCACCAAGTCAGAGTCCTCTCAGGCCATATTTGTGGATCGCGCCACCTTCCAAGGCATGGATGCTGGGGTGATCGTGATACCCATGGTCATGTTTAAGGGCATGGATACCCTTACAACAAGTGGTGACCGAATGAAATTCGCCACCGAGCTGGAGTCCTCGGGGGTTGACCTGGGTGCACTTGATGTGTGGGTTGTTGGCCCTAACTGTGGAACTGTGGCATTTGATGTTTACTCACATGTGAGCCACTCACTCAACTAGTTCAACTAGTTCAACAGGGTCAGCCCGAGGACCAAGACGGTAGACTTGGACTGCACGCCCATTCCTTGGTAGCGCCAATTGAAAGTAGTGATTTTCGTGAGTGAAGTTCGTAACGTAATAATTGTCGGGTCCGGTCCTGCTGGTTACACGGCAGCGGTTTACGCGGCTCGAGCTCAACTTAATCCACTTCTTTTTGAAGGCGCGGTCACCGCCGGTGGTGCCCTTATGAACACGACTGAAGTTGAAAACTTCCCTGGTTTTGAAGACGGAATCATGGGGCCGCAGCTCATGGAGAACATGCGTGCACAGGCAGTCCGATTCGGCGCCGAGATGATCACAGATGACATAACCGAAATTAATGTCGATGGTGAGATTAAGTCAGTCACTGACGGAGCTGGGAACGTTCACCAGGCCCGCACATTGATCCTGGCTATGGGATCGGGTTATCGTGAACTGGGTTTGCCCAATGAAAAACGACTCAGTGGGCATGGTGTTTCTTGGTGTGCAACGTGTGATGGCTTCTTCTTCCGGGACAAAGACATTGCTGTTGTCGGTGGTGGTGACTCCGCACTAGAGGAAGCAACATTTCTGACCCGCTTCGCGAAGTCTGTCACACTGATACACCGTCGTGGTGAACTTCGTGGCAGCAAGATCATGCAGGAGCGCGCCCTCGCGAATGAAAAAATTCACGTGGCGTGGAACAGTGAAGTCGCCGCCATTCACGGTGACGAGAAACTCACCGGCCTCACGCTTAGGGATACTGAAAACGGCACAGAACGTGAACTCGCTGTCACTGGCCTGTTTATCGCAATCGGCCACGACCCTCGCTCAGAACTACTTCCCGGAAAGGTCGAACTCGACCCTGAAGGCTACGTACTTGTTCAACCAGATTCAACCCGAACCTCGGCTTCCGGTGTGTTCGCCTGTGGGGATCTCGTTGACCATATCTACCGCCAAGCAATTACCGCCGCTGGAACGGGTTGCGCCGCAGCCCTTGACGCTGAGCGGTATCTCGCCCACCAGTAGCGACAACTCCAACCCTTTTCGCTAAGTTAGACACCAATCAAAGGAGAATCACATGGGAGCAACCAAGATCGTCACCGATGCAAACTTCGCCGACGAAGTACTTATGAGCGAGAAGCCCATTCTCGTTGACTTTTGGGCCGAGTGGTGCGGACCATGCAAAATGGTTGCTCCAATCCTCGAGGAAATTGCCGCGGCTAATGACGGAATTGTGATCGCCAAGATGAATGTTGACGAGAACCCGACAACTCCTGCTTCTTATGGCATCACGTCAATCCCCACCATGCACGTGTACCAGGGCGGACAGATCGTAAAGACAATCATTGGTGCTAAGCCAAAGGCTGCTTTACTCGCTGACCTAGCTCCGTACCTGTAGGCAATGCTCCGCCTTGGTTCAACCGGGGCGGCCGTTGCGGAGGTTCGCGCACGGCTCGCGCACCTCGGTCTACTTGTTAACACCAGTGAGAATGCTGTTGCGCGAGACGTCTATGACGACGAAGTGGCTATCGCTGTGCGCACATTTCAGCAAGAGCGCGGGATAACCGTCGACGGTCTGGTAGGCCCGGAAACTTTTCGTCGCCTGGATGAAGCCCGCTGGCAATTAGGTGATCGGGTGCTCTCTTTCACCCCCGGTCACTTGATGGTTGGTGACGACGTAACAGAACTTCAACGCCGGCTCAATCAACTGGGTTTTAATGCTGGGCGCCCCGACGGAATTTTTGGTTCCGGAACAGATCTTGCACTCCGTGAGTTTCAACGGGGTGTGGGTGTTAGCGCTGATGGAATCTGTGCCCAAGAAACATTACGCGCATTTGAACGACTGTCTCGTTCAATCATCGGTGGGGACTCGGGGGCTTTGCGTGAGCACGCATCACTTGCATCTTTGCGAACCGGAATCGCAGACAAAGTGATCGTGATTGATCCAGGTGAGAGCGTCCACCCGCAATTGACCTACGCAATTTGCGCTCGAATCGAGGGCCGGTTGGCCGCCCTAGGGACTCAAGTCCTCCTGACAAGACCAGAGATTCCCGTTGTGCACAAAACTCAGTCAACACACGCGGAGTTTGCAAACAAAATGGACGCAGACATTGTGATCTCACTGCACCTTGATGAAGTCGACAGCCCTAAACCCAACGGGATTTCGGTTTACTATTTTGGTTCACCCAATGGTGGGATCCATTCGCCCGGTGGTCGCATCTTGGCGGGGTTGATCAATGAGGAACTCATCAGCCGAACTGACCGCAAGGACTGCCTAATTCACGCAAGGACGTGGGATCTGCTGCGATTTACCAAGATGCCGACCGTTCGCATCGAACTCGGCTACATGTCTAACGCCGGAGATGCAAAACGTTTAACCTCAGAAGCCTTCCACGACGCTGTAGCTGAAGGGGTTGTCGCAGCGCTTACAACCTTTTGCTCTCCCCGATAGGCCAGATCAACCTCACGAGAAAACCCAGTCCAACACCAATACCAATCAATAACGCTGCGGAGAAGAATTTTTTCACCTCGCACCTCCCATATGAAAGAATACGCGAATGAGTAAATGGAATGGATACGCCCACCGGGTCCGCTACAACGAAGTCGACCCTCAGAGCATTGTGTTCAATTCCCGCTACTTAGAGTTCTTTGATGCGGCTAATGTTGAATTCTTCCGTTCATTCGGCTACCCAATAGATGTTATGTCCGCCGCCGGGCTGGATCCGGTTGTTGTTGAAGTGAATATCCGTTACCACTCATCGGTACGAATGGATCAGATACTTCACATTGACGTGAGTTGCTCACGGCTGGGTAACACAAGTTATGACTTGAGTTTTGAGGTGCGAATCAAGGATCCAGAGACAGGTTCACTGCCGGAAAACATAGCTACTTCAGCAATAATCAGTTATGTCAATGTTGACCAAGTGAGCCGAAAATCCACACCAATTCCACTTGAATTCCGAAGCTTCCTCGGGTTGGCGAAGTAAAGGTCACACCACGAGTTGTGTGATGGGCGCAAACAACTCATTAATTTGATTCGTACGCAACATAGTCATTGCAACAAGTACTAACACCAGTCCCGTAATTCCAATAATCTGCACCGGTATTCGGATTCGTTTTGGTGGGAACACCATGATCACTGCTACAACAGCTCCAACAACTAACCCACCAAAATGCGCCCGCCAGTCGACCCCTGGTGAAAAGAACCCGATTGCCACGTTGATGAGAAGTAGGAACAACACTTGCTTAATGTCATAACGTAACCGTCGTCCCGCAACGATTAATGCACCCATCAAACCAAAAATCGCACCTGATGCACCAACGGAAACAGTTTGCACATCCGAGAACCAGTAAGAGGCAACGGAACCGCCAAGTGCTGAGAGAAGATATAAAACGATAAATCGTGTGTGCCCGAGAATCCGCTCAAGTGTTGGACCGAGAAAAAACAGCACATACATGTTGAATGCAATGTGTATGAAAGATCCGTGCAAGAAAGCACTCGTAAACAGTCGCCACCATTCGCCCTCTTGAGCAATTGCGACGGGATACATGCCGTAATCGACCGCTACTTTGTTTACGCCTTGGACGTATTGAATCGCGAACAGAAAAACATTGAGGCCGATGAGGAAGTAAGTGACCCGCGGAGTGCTCACTAATGCACCACCAGCAACCGTCTTTGGAGCTGGTGGCGCATTAGTGGTCATGCAGTCCGGACACCGGTATCCCACAGGTGCGGCAATCATGCATTCGGTGCAGATTGGTTTTTCACACCGTGAACACGAGATGCGAGTAGGTCGATCAGGGTGTCGATAACAGGAGGGGGTTACTTCCACTGAATTTAGCTGCGAACAATCTCAATCGATTGAATCACGACGTCAGACTTGGGGCGATCACCTGAACCGGTCTCGACGGCTGCGATTGCGTCAACAACGTCACGGCCAGCTTGATCGGCCACTTCACCGAAGATTGTGTGCTTAAAATTAAGCCAAGTAGTTGCGGCAACGGTAATGAAAAACTGCGAACCATTTGTGTTGGGTCCCGCATTGGCCATCGCCAGCAAGTAAGGCTTGTCAAATGTTAATTCTGGGTGCGCCTCGTCTTCGAAACGATAACCGGGTCCACCGGTTCCGGTGCCTAATGGGTCTCCACCTTGGATCATGAATCCAGGAATAATCCGGTGAAAGACAACATCCTTGTACAAAGGTGCTGAGGTCTTCGCACTGACGCGTGGGTCGGTCCATTCCTTCGTGCCTTCTGACAGGCCGGTGAAATTTTCCACCGTTTTTGGTGCATGATCGGGGAAAAGATTGCAGGTGATGTCGCCAAGATTGGTATGAATAATAGCTTGTAGTGT
>JBIIOS010000085.1:0-8468 GCA_044336805.1 Candidatus Nanopelagicales bacterium | reverse complement strand
CACGAAACTCACTATCAATATTGAGTCGATCTAACATGCTCGAGATTTGTGGCCCACCTCCGTGCACAATCACGACATTAAATCCTTGTGCGCCTAAGTCCCGAATGTCATGCGCAAAGGAAGTGAATAAATCTGGCGAAGTCATTGCGTTACCACCAAATTTAATGACAATTATTGGCACCCCTGTGGTCATGTTGAATATTCCGAATTCTCAACCACGTAACCGATCGACAGATCATTTGTTCGGATGAGAGCCCGATGCGTTCCGGCATGCAGGTCGATCAGGACGTCAACATGTCGCTGAGTGAGATCAACTTGAGAACGATCCTCGCCGACTCCCCCGCCAGCGCAAATCATCACTCCATTGATGCTGACATCGACTTGATCAGCTTCAAAAAATGCACTCGTTGTCCCGACGGCCGACAGAATGCGACCCCAATTGGGATCCTCACCGAACATCGCGCACTTGAACAAGTTGCTGCGTGATACTGCTCGTCCCACCATTACTGCATCGCTTTCATCGCGTGCACCAACGACCTCTATGTGAATTTCCTTTGTTGCACCCTCTGCATCAGCCATCAGTAGTTGAGCTAGTTCCTCACATACTTTTGTCAGGGCTGTTTGGAATTGCTCGGGGTTGGGAGAAACTCCACTTGCTGCATTTGCCAACAAAATTACGGTGTCATTTGTGGACATGCAACCGTCTGAGTCCAACCGGTCAAATGTTTGGGCGGTCGCCGTATTCAGTGCCTGCTGTAGGAATTCGGCGTCCACATCGGCGTCTGTTGTGATTACCGAAAGCATTGTCGCCATACCGGGAGCAAGCATCCCTGCTCCTTTAGCCATGCCGCCAATTGCGTAGCCATGGCCATTCACCGCCGCGACTTTGTATTTCGTGTCGGTTGTCATGATCGCTTCCGCAGCCATGATTCCGCCATCCGGTGATAAATGCGAGATTGCTGATTTCACTCCCGCTTCGAGTGCGGTCATGTTGAGTCGTTCACCAATTAATCCAGTGGAGCACACAAACACTTCGCCGGCGCCAAATTCACCGTCACCCAAACGACTCAGTTCGGAAGCGACGATTTCAGCGGTTACGTGCGTATCAATGAAGCCTGCGGTGCCGGTACATGCATTTGCGCCACCTGAGTTCAACACGACCACCCGACCATCCCCACCAGAGAGAATTTGTCGACACCAAATTACCGGGGCCGCAGCAAAACGATTAGTGGTAAAAACAGCTGCCGAATGGGCTTTCGGCCCCGTGTTCACCACGAGTGCTACATCTTTCCTTCCACTCGATTTAAGACCGGCCGCCACACCCGAGGCTGTGAACCCGCTTGGCTTTGTCACGCTCATGGCGAGACTCCTGTTTGCAGTAAACCGGTTGTTTCCGCGAATTTGCACATGAGATTTGCGTTCTGGATTGCCTGTCCGGCTGCACCCTTTACCAAGTTATCCAGGGTGGCAATGACAACGAGCTGCCCGGCGTGTTCATCAACATTCACACTGAGTTGAACGTAGTTACTTCCCAGGACACTTCCCGTGTTCGGCATTTGACCCTTCCCGAGCACTGATACAAACGGGGAATCTTTGAAGTACTCACGGTAGATTTCATGAGGATCAATGTCATTGTCAGTTGAGATCGAACTGGTGCAGGTCGCAATGATTCCACGTGGCATGGGAGCCAGTAGAGGCGTGAAACTGATGCGTGTGTCAGCTTCTGGCCAAATGGAGTTGAGTACTTGTTCGATTTCTGGAGTGTGTTGGTGAACACCGCCAATCTTGTAGGCACTGATGGACCCCATAACCGCGGAGGCGATCAGCGAGGCAGTAGGAACTCGACCGGCACCGGTTGTTCCACTGGCAGCAACCACGTTGATCACCGAATTACCCAACAGGTGAGCGGCGACAGCCGGCACAGTTGCCAGTGAAATTGCAGTTGCGTAGCAACCGGGATTAGCAATTGTCTTTGATGCGGCAATCACTTCACGCTGTTGAGCTAATTCTGGAAGCCCGTACGTCCATGTTCCTGCGTGGCTTCCTCCGTAATACCTCGCCCAAGCCTGCGGGTCGTCCAGCCTGAAATCTGCCCCGAGATCAACGATCATTTGTTGCGGATTGGCCGCGAGAAGCGCGGAGGCAAGAACAGCAGACTCTCCATGTGGCAGGGCGATAAACACAATTTCGGCCTTGAGCTGATCCGCACTTGTTGAACACATTTCAAGTGAGCCGATCGGGGACGGTGCAAGTGCCGGGTGCAGGAAATCCACCCGTTCACCAACGGATGAATGCGCTCCGGCGGCAACGACCTCAAAGTGCGGATGGACTTCCAATAGACGCAATAATTCGCCACCGGCATAGCCCGAAGCTCCTGCAATTGACACTCTCATCCCACTAATATACACATATGTGCATATATTTAGTGAAGGGGCTTACCGAAGCGTGCCACCCACCTGTTCAGTCACCGCTGTGATGATTTGGGTACGAAGATTTTGGAGTGCTTCAGGTGACAAAGTTTGACCCTCACCACGAAAACGTAAGGCAAATGCCAGTGATTTGTGACCCGGTGGTATTTGATCACCCTCGTAGACGTCAAAGAGCCGAATGGACTCCAAAAGCTCTCCACCGGCTGCTTGGATACACGCCTGGACCTCGGCCACGGGACATGCTTCTGCCACCACGAACGCTAAGTCTTCTTTTGCGACAGGAGAGTTAGAGAAAACGGGTGCCGTGGCACTGGTAGCCGCCGCGCTTAACAAGGCACTGAGATCAACTTCAGCGGCGCAACTGCGCTTGGGAAGATTCCAATGTTCAACAACGGCAGGATGCAATTCGCCGGCAAAACCCACAACCTTCGATGTCTTCGTCAAAACAAGTTCAGCGCACCGGCCTGGATGAAAACTTGGGTCGCTTCCCGTCTGCACTTCGAGGTTTACACCGAGTTCATTGGCCACAACTAACATCGCGTCGATTGAATCTCGCCAGTTTGCCGCACGGGGGCTCCCCCAAACCCCTGCGGACTCCACCGCACCGCTCATAACCACACCCAAGTGCTCCGGCTGGGCCGGCAAAGCAGACTGCATTTGCTCCCAAATGGGCTCTGTGGGTCGGGCTTCAACGCCTGGGTCAAGACCACCTTTTGCCGCCTCACCGAGAAATACGGAACCCACCTCAAACAGTGCTAAGTCATTTTCTCCCCGGCCCACGTTTCGCGCAGCGATAGAAAGCATTCCGGGCAAGAGCGTTGAACGCATTTGGGGCGCAAGTTCAGACAAAGGATTCACCAAGGTGGGTGACTTACGGCGCGAGTCATTTGCTGGGAATCGCATTGCGTCAAAGTCAGTTGCACCGATAAAGGGATACGCCCGGATCTCGTGCATTCCGCGACCGGCTAAAAGGTAACCAATGCGACGACGCAGACGTTGTTCCTGAGTTAGGCCTCGACCAGCGGGCGCAGTTGGCAAAGTTGACGGAAGCTTCTCGTACCCAACAAGTCGAACAACTTCTTCTACGAGATCAGCCGGCTGAGTGAGATCTGGTCGCCAGCTTGGTGGAGTAACTGCAACGTACTGCGAGTCAATTCGAACACAAATTGCACCAATCGCTTCAAGTTTGTCGACTACTGTTTCTTGATCGATGACCATTCCTGCCGTTCGAGAGGAGAGGTCAAGGTCAAATTTGATCACGTTGTCTGACATCGGGGATTCCACCGCGCACATGCCGGCATAATTGCCACCACCGTGCTCAATTAGCAACGCGCATGCGCGCGCGGATGCAATCGGAGCAAGCTCCCGATCGATCCCCCGTTCAAAACGACGGGATGCCTCGCTAGAAATCTTGTGCCGCCTGGAATTCCCAGCAACCGTCGATGCTGGGAAAAATGCCGCCTCCAGTGCGATGCCGGTCGTAGAGCCATCTATTTCCGTCGTGAGCCCTCCCATTGTCCCCGCAAGTCCAATGGGTCCGCTGGAATCAGCGATCACAGAATCGAGTGGAGAAAGGTTTCGAACGACGTGGTCAAGCGTCTCTAGGTTTTCACCAGCAATGGCACGCCGAACTCGCAACGGGCCATTTAGCTTGTTTACATCAAATGCGTGGGTTGGCTGACCAAGTTCCATCATGACGTAATTGGTTACATCCACAGCAAGTGAGATGCTGCGAATCCCACACGCCTGCAGCCGCGACACCATGTAGCGAGGGGTTGGTGCTTCGGGGTTAAACCCAAGAATGGTGCGGAGGGTCAGCAACTCGCACGCGCTGAAGTCTTCAATTATGCAATCGTGAGGTTCGAGTCCGGTTTCGGGAGCGCCTAAATCCGGACCCCAACTGATCGCTGGGTCTCGGAATTCCACTTCGAATGCAGTAGCAACTTCTCGGGCGACACCACGGATGGATAGTGCGTATCCCCGATCAGGGGTTACCGCAATGTCAAGGATTTCCTCACCGATTCCCAACAACTCATTTGCGTTTTGTCCAGGGCTGACCCCTTCCAGGATCATGATCCCGGCGTGATCCTGCCCAAGTCCCATTTCGCGTTCGGAACAGATCATGCCGTCGGAGACGTGACCGTATGTTTCACGAGAGGTGATAGTGAAATCACCGGGAAGTGTGACGCCGGGTTCTGCAACAACTACGAGATCACCCACGGCGAAATTTGTCGCCCCGCAAACGATCCCTCGAATCTGCGTGCCTAAATCCACTTGACACCAGCGAATGGGTTTTTTGAATTCCGAGAGTTCCTCAATTTCCAGCACTCGACCTATTACTAGCGTCCCACTTACACCGGCGCCGAGTGTCTCAATGCCTTCAACTTCTAAGCCCGCATTGATCAATGCTTCGGCTATCTCTCGCGCACTTGCTTGAACGGGGGCGAACTCCTTGATCCAGGAAATAGGAAGTTTCATTACGCCTCCATACCGAATGCAGCCGTAAAACGAATATCGCCTTCAACCATGTCACGCATGTCAGCGACTCCACTGCGGAACATCAAGGTTCGTTCAATTCCCATCCCAAAGGCAAAACCCGAGTACACGTCAGGGTCGATTCCCACGGCTCGCAAAACTTTAGGGTTCACCATCCCGCAACCACCCCATTCGATCCAACCTTCACCACCGCAAGCACGGCACCCGGTTGTATCGGACTCGCCGAGACACACAAAACACTTTAGATCCACTTCTGCACTGGGTTCGGTGAAGGGAAAAAAGGATGGGCGCCAACGAATATCAATCTCTGCGCCAAACATTACTTGAGCCAAGTGATTCAAAGTACCCCGTAGGTCGGCCATGGTCAGACCCTTGTCGACGGCTAAACCCTCTATTTGGTGGAACACCGGGGTGTGGGTTGCATCAAGTTCGTCAGTTCGAAAAACTCGGCCTGGGGCCACGACGTAGATCGGCAATTCCCGTTCCAGCATCGCTCTCACTTGAATTGGTGAGGTGTGAGTCCGTAAAACAACTCCCGAGTCAGGGCTCTCCACAAAAAACGTGTCCTGCATGAGTCGCGCGGGATGATCCTTAGGAAAATTCAGTGCATCAAAATTTGCCCATTCAAGCTCCAACTCTGGGCCTTCAGCTATTTCATACCCCATGGCAATAAACACGTCAGAGAGACGCTCCATGAGTGTGGTTAGCGGGTGTCGCGCACCTCGCTTCATTCGATCAACGGGGACACTCACATCAACTTTTTCGGATAGCAGAACTTCATTATCACGAATTTGGGTGAGCTCAATTTCGCGCAATTCCAGTACATCTTTGATCCGCGCTTTCGCTTCACCGATTCTTTTTCCCACTTCGGCCTTTGCCGCAGGTGGCAGCGCCCCAATTTCCCGATTTGCCAAAGCTATTGGGGAACGGTCTCCGAAATGCTCCAGTCTGGCGACCTTGAGGGAATCCAAATCTACCGCTGCGCTGAATGCTGAGAGTGCGCCGGCGACCATTTCATCAACGGAATCAGCATTGAGCGCGGACACTTGCTTCGGGTCAAATGACTTATTGGGAGCTGACAAGTTAAGCCTCCAAAATCGCAGCGACGAGTAGGTCAGCACTCGCCTCAACATCACCGGTGCCATGAACAATTAGATCGGGATTCAATGGTGGTTCATAGGCCTGCCCGACGCCTGTCATATTGGGTAAGTTACCCGCCGCAGCCTTAGCATAAAGTCCCTTAGGGTCACGCTCGGAACAGACATCGACCGGAGTGTCAACGAATACCTCGATGAAGTCGCCCTTGTCGAAAAGAGTCGATGCGCTTTCACGATCAGAGCGGAATGGGGAGACAAGTGCCACGAATACGACAACTCCGCTGTCTCGCATGAGCTTGCTTACTTCAGCTACGCGACGCACATTTTCCGCACGATCTTCCGGAGTGAATCCCAAGTCTTTATTTAGCCCAGTCCGCATATTGTCACCATCGAGAACGTAGGTGTGGATCCCCATCGCATGCAATTTACGCACGGCTGCATCGGCGATCGTTGACTTGCCCGAACCGGAAAGTCCAGTGAGCCATACAACTCGAGCAGGATGGCCCATTAGTGAAGCTCGAGCTTGATGATCAACGTCGTAGACATGTGGGACGACATTGAAGGCGCGGCGCATCGCGTGACGAGAAAGCCCCGCAGCGACTGTGTCGGCGGTTACCCGGTCAACGAGCAAAAACCCACCCGTATCCCTGCATAATGAGTACGGATCCATGGGGATTGGTCGATCTGTCGCGATCTCAACTCGACCGATATCGTTCATGTTCAATACTCGAGCGGCATGCTCGTGGCCGGAGACGACATCAAGGCGATGCCGCACGTTAGTAACCGTGGCGGGGACTGATCGAGAGCCAGAGATCAACAAGTAGGAGCGACCATGTGCCAACGGTTCTTCACCCAGCCACACCATGTCGACACCGAATCGGTCTGCGGGCTGTAGTGGCGTTCCCGCTGCCAAAATATCTCCGCGCGTTACATCAACTTCGTGGTCAAGTGTGAGTGTGACCGCCTGTCCGTACGTTGCCACATCTAGATCTCCATCAGCGGTGACGATTCGAGCAATTTTGGCTGTGCGACCAGAGTCTGCGACGACGACTTCGTCGCCTGGACGGGCCGATCCAGCGACAACTGTTCCCGCATAGCCTCGAAAATTGCCTTCAGCGCGGACAATGAATTGAACCGGGAACCGAAAACCTTCATCGACTAAGCGGCCAACTGGTTCCCAAATGGCAAGTGCCCCTAGCAATGACTCACCTTTGTACCACGGCATTGCGTCAGATTTAGTGGCAACGTTTGCGCCGGTGACCGCGCTGACGGGGATGCCATCAATTTGTTGGACTCCAAGCCGTGCGGCTGTTGTCCTCACTTCACCCATCACTTGTTCAAAGACCTCATGAGAATAATCAACAAGGTCCATCTTGTTAACGGCGACAATGATTGTTTGCACACCCATAAGAGCGCAAACAGTTAGGTGTCTGTGAGTTTGTGGACGAACCCCTCGGGCTGCGTCCACCAGTAGAACTGCAACATCACCATTCGATGCGGCTACTGCCATATTGCGGGTGTACTGCTCGTGTCCAGGTGAATCAGCTATCAAAACTCGTCTGCCATTAGGCAAGTTGAGATGCCGGTAGGCCACATCGATTGTGATGCCCTGCTCGCGTTCAGCCTCCAAGCCATCGGTTAACAGCGAGTAATCAACTTCGCCAACAGGGACCGTTGAACCACCACGCCGAGTCGTACGCGCGTACTCCAACTGGTCGATCGGAACACTGTCAGTCTCAACGAGCAGACGACCAATAAGTGTTGACTTACCGTCATCGACCGATCCACAGGTAACAAGATGTAATACGGGAGTTTGTCCACTCATTAGAAATAGCCTTCAGCCTTCTTAGCCTCCATGGAACCGCCACCCTCACCATCAATGAGTCGCCCTGAGCGCTCAGAAACTTTGCTCGATTCCATTTCGGCGATCAGGTCAGCGAGATTGTCTGCGGTTGATTCAACCGCACCCGATAGTGGGTAACAGCCAAGCGTGCGAAAGCGCACACTCTTCATGACAGGAACCTCCCCTTCGTTGAGAGGGAAACGTTCGTCGTCGACCATGAGCAAGGTTCCGCCTCGCTCAACGACTGGTCGCTTCTTAGCAAAATAGAGGCCGGGGATTTCAATGTTTTCACGCTCTATGTAACGCCAGACATCGAGTTCAGTCCAATTCGATAGGGGGAAAACGCGCATAGTTTGCTCCGGAGCGAGTTGTGTATTTGCCGTCCGCCAGAATTCAGGTCGTTGTTTTCGCGGATCCCAACGATGTCCCGGCTCTCTCAGTGAAAAAATGCGTTCCTTAGCTCGGCTGCGTTCTTCGTCTCGGCGCGCGCCACCTATGGCTGCATCGAATTGGTATCTATCAATGCCCTCGCGGAGTGCCACAGTTTTCATGAGTCGGGTGTACTCGTGGGTGCCGTGGGTGAAAGGTGTTACGCCTTCAGCC
>JBIIOS010000084.1:0-8549 GCA_044336805.1 Candidatus Nanopelagicales bacterium | reverse complement strand
AAGTGGTGACCCATCCCGCGACCTTGCCAATGCATTACAGCGCGCGCTGGTGGCTCCCTATGGTGAACCGGTTGGACTTGAACGGGTCACCACAGATTCACCCTCGGCTCAGGACTTTATTGACGCTTCCGTTGCCTTAGATGTTGTTGTCCATGAAAACTTTGACTTCTGGATCGAGGAAGACTCAGATTTAACCGACGAAGTTAAGGCATCCCTTGAGCGGGCGAGTGAGTACGCGAATCCAACTGTGAAACTTGCATCAATTGATTCAGGCTATTGGACTCAAATGGGGGAGAAAGAGCATCTGCGTTGGATTATGTCCACCCCGGAGAACGAATTGCTCAATGCGCTCGCACGGTTGCATGCCGCTGAAGAGGACACAATCGGTCCTGACACCAGGCTGGTCGGAATGTTTCGCGCACAAGGTCTAATCGTTCCCGTGTGGGATATTCCACTAGGTCGTGGTGCTGCTGCAATTGAAGAGCCAGCAGCAGAATTTGGTAAGCGACTCGATGCAGCATTGAAGTTGTCAAAGCCGTTAACCGATGCGGAGCGCCGTGCACGTTCGGGGCTGACTTCACGTCAAGTTACTTTGCGCGACGTTTAGAAAAATCTAGGTCGTTTCATCTCCGGGATTGTCTTCTTTGGATTTGTCTTCATAGATGTCAACCGCTGATGTTGGCCACACGGTGTCGAAATTTTTCCTACGTACCCCGCTCCACGGTGCTGGAACTACAGTGAGCGTGTAAGCGAGTTGGTAGGCAACGTATTCATAGCGAGCTCGTGTAACCGAAAACTGTTCCCAAGCGGTGTCAAGATCAGCTTCAACCGGGTAGCCAGCCCGCTTGAGCATATTGACGGCATCGGTGAACTCTTCTTTTGAGATTTGGGTAACGTTTTTTTCACCCTGTCGCATCAGTCGAAGGGTTTCTGCTGAAAAACTGCGTGCCGTGTCAGCGCTCGCCGCCTTTTCAACCGCAATTGTTCCACGGTTGTAACCGCGTATTTGTTCCAGTACGGGGGGTTTAGTACTTGATGCACCGAGGAAACGACCGACAAAAGGTAGTTCCTTGAGAAATTTTCTACGGACGAACAAGGTCGCGTACAGGCTTTCCAGCGTTTGCGTCCCGTGAATAATCACTTGCGCACATTCAGCACGCGGCAGCGTTTTTGTGAGGCAAAGTTGTAGGGCTGCCGCGTCCAAAGCGGTGATGCTGGCGATAACCCAATGTCGGTAGGGAGAGGCGGATCTAATGTGGACAAGGACCTGGTAGGTCGTGTGAGTTAGGCGAAGTTCACCGAACCACTTGGTCCAAGAACTCATGCGATCGGGGAGGTCGCCAATTTGATTATTAAGAGTGAGTCGTGCGAGGTATTCCGGTCCCCAACTCGGTTGACCACCGGAAACGCCAAGAAGTGAAACATCAACTTCACGGTCGATATAAGCCCCATAAATGGTGGGGAGAAAACCAATGAGAAGTGCGATTACAATTGGACCGGTTGCTGCCGCCATAAAGGCGAGAATTGTTGGACCAAAATCGGTTGTCCCTGCGAAGCCGAGAGTAAACAAACTCGATCCCGCTTCACGGAAGGCGTCGGTGAAATTGCTGCCACCAAGTCCATAAATCCACAGACCGTAAGAGATCAAATAAAGAATTAGCCAAATGACAACTTGAGAAACGATGATCATCGGACCAACCCATGCCAAGATCGTGTCCTCTTTCTCATAGGACTTGCGACGGTTGGCAATGAATAGATGAAACCCGTACACGCTCTGGGAAATCGAATCGGCAATCAGTGACGATAGTGCGCGTGGAACCACGATGGTTCTCAGAATGCTAATTGTGGTGGCAATGAAGAGAAAAAGACCCAAAAGCGTTGCTGCCGTTCGAGAGAAAAGATCGGCGGTTAGCAAGTGGACGGTATTCACGGGCTTATGTTGGCACGGATGGCGCACTTGCGGGCACTTTGGTGCGGTTCCGAAAGCGCGCTAAGTTGCCGCTACGCTTACGAGCGTGAATCTTGACGCTCAAACCGCCACGATTGTGGGGCTAATTGGCGTTGTCGTAGGGGTAATCGGGGTAGTTATTGGCACTATCGCCTTGTCCAAGCTCTCCCGCTTACACAGGTCGTACGCCCTCCTGGAGGTTGCTGAGGGTCGGGAAACTTACATTGACGTGCTCGCCAGAACGTTGGAGCAATTCGAAGTGGTCCAAGATGAATTGCAGGCCCAAGATTATGCAATCCGGCAACTAAAATCTGGTTTGCGTGACTCCCTCAATCACATTGCGGTGGTGCGCTATGACGCATTGGACAATCTCAGTGGTCGATATTCCTTCTCGGCGGCGATCGTGGATGATTATGGTGACGGACTGGTGATTACCACAATTCATGGTCGTGCTGACACCCGTTCGTATCTCAAGGAGATCAATGGCGGGAAGTCTGAAATTGAACTGTCTCCCGAGGAGCGGGATGCGGTCGACAGTGCACTTGGTCGGAAAAGGGCATTTTTACAACCGGATAAAAATGATGTAAATGAGAGAAGCTCATGAGTGATTCAACCCGCAAGATCGCCTACCTCGGACCTTCAGGTTCATTTGCTGAAGTGGCCCTTCGTGCATCAAATGTTTACACCGCGGGCGGAATTGATGCGATCCCAGCCAAGTCTGTTCTGCACGCACTTGATGCAGTTCGCAACGGTGAAGTCAGTGCCGCACTGGTCCCGATCGAAAATTCAGTCGAAGGTTCGGTATCAATTACCCTCGATGAACTTGCCAGTGGTAAGCGTTTGGTGATCACCGATGAAGTTGTCCTTCCCGTCCAGTTCTCGTTACTTGTTCGGCCGGGAACAACGCTGTCGCAGATTCGCACGATCGGTACACATCCGCATGCTCAAGCGCAGGTGCGAAATTGGCTCAATGCGAATTTGCCTGACGCTGACGTAATTCCTGCCATGTCCACCTCGGCAGCTGCCGCAGCCCTCGTGGGCCCCAACCCACCATTTGATGCCGCAATTGGGCAGGCGCTCAATGCCGAGATTTACGGTTTAGAGATTCTCGCTGATGAAATCGGTGATAGCTCTGATGCCCACACGCGTTTCGTTATTGTTGAACTCCCCGGTCAACTCCCCGTACCGACGGGTGCTGACAAAACAACGTTGAGCGTCTTTCAACGCAGTAATCACGCCGGTGGTTTGTTAGAGATCTTGACCGAGTTTTCCGTGCGGGGTATTAACCTGACCCGTCTTGAGTCTCGCCCCACTAAGAAAATATTGGGTGACTATTACTTCAGTCTGGATTTTGAAGGTCATGTCAACGATCTACGCGTTGAAGAAGCGCTCATGGGTTTGCACCGAGTGTGTCTTGATATTCGCTTCCTCGGTTCTTATCCTCGCCACGACGGACGTGAACCGGTTCTACGCGCTGGTGTAACCGACAGTGACTTTGAGACTGCCAAAGCTTGGCTGGACAAATTGAAGGGAACGGAATGAAAATTCTGGTAACCGGCGCCGCTGGTTTTATTGGTAGCCACTTTGTTCGTGAACTACTCGCTGGGTCCTACCCTGGACTGGGTGAAGTAGAAGGCGTAACTGTGTACGACAAGTTGACCTATGCCGGTAACCTGGAAAACCTCGCCTCGGTTTCCGGTGATCCGCGGTACACATTTGTGCAGGGTGATATCTGCGACGGTGATTTGCTCGACCAGGTATTGCCCGGCCACGACATAGTTGTCAACTTCGCGGCAGAAACCCACGTCGACCGATCAATTCACGGACCGCAGGATTTTGTGGTGACAAACGTTGTCGGAACACAGACTGTTCTTGATGCTTGTCTTCGCAACAATATTGCTCGGGTTGTTCACATTGGCACCGATGAAGTTTATGGTTCCATTGACGAAGGATCGTGGTCCGAGTCTGAACCACTACTACCTAACTCACCGTACTCAGCAGCAAAGGCAGCGGCCGAATTATTGGTGCGCTCCTATTTTGTGACCTACGGATTAAATGTTTCCTCGACTCGTTGTTCCAATAACTATGGTCCGTATCAATTTCCTGAAAAACTAATTCCGCTCTTTGTCACGAACCTGATCGACGGCAAAAAAGTGCCGCTTTATGGCGACGGCCTCAATGTCAGGGATTGGTTACACGTTGATGACCACTGCCGCGGAATCGCATTAGTGATCGAAAAGGGTGAACCGGGTCAGCCTTACAACATCGGTGGCGGGTTGGAATTGAACAACAGGGAGATCACCGAACGCGTACTTGCTTCGATGGGCGCGGACTGGTCAATGGTGACTCCGGTGGAAGATCGCAAGGGCCATGATCGACGCTATTCCGTTGACGACTCGAAGTTGCGCGCTCTGGGCTATGAACCACAACACAAATTCGATGATGGCCTAGCCGAGACTATTGCGTGGTACACCGCAAATGAAGTCTGGTGGCGACCACTGCAAGCCAAGGCAGCGATTAAGTAATCGTTATGAAGATTTTGGTCACCGGCAGCAACGGACAGCTCGGCACCGAGTTGGTCAATCGCTACTCCGAGCGACCCAATTGTGAACTTTTTGTTGGGGATTTACCCGACATAGACATCACTTCCGAACTGTCGATTGCTTCAACGTTTGCAAGTATTTCGCCCGACGTTGTTATTAACTGCGCAGCCTGGACCGCCGTTGACGCTGCGGAAGAAAAAGAAAGTTCCGCGTTTACGGTTAATGCGGAGGGACCGGCGATCCTGGCAACCTATTGCGCTCGAGCCGGTGCACGTTTGGTGCAGATCTCAACGGACTACGTGTTTGAAGGTAATGCATCTGAGCCGTACCGTGAGGATTCGCAACCAGGGCCAATTACCGCTTACGGACGTACCAAACTTTCCGGTGAAAACTTCGTGCGTGAACTTTTGCCCGACAATCACTTAGTCATTCGAACCGCTTGGTTGTATAGCCCCACCGGACACAATTTCGTGAAAACAATTGTTAAAGCGCAAAGGGATCGTGAGACCCTCAGTGTGGTGACCGACCAAATTGGTCAACCAACTTGCGCATCAGATCTGGCTGACCAGATTGTCACATTGTTGGATACCTATTCTGGTTCGGGAATTTTTCACGGCACGAATAGTGGTGTTACCTCTTGGTTCGAATTCGCTCGCGCAATTATGACTGAAATTGGGGAAGACCCCGAGCGAATCCTTCCCACGGACTCCTCCAGTTACGTTCAGCTTGCCCCGCGGCCCGCGTATTCGGTTTTAGGCCACCAGGCTTGGGCGTCCGTCGGGATGGCGCCAATGCGCGACTGGCGGGCTGCATTACACGAAGCGATGCCCGACATCATGCTGGCGATTGATTAATCCACCCGTACAACTGTTGCAGGGTTTGTTTATAGGTTTGTTTACAGTTGTAATGCGTTAAGGATCTGAGCAACGCCGATTCCTGGCTCGGGTGAAGTGATGAGATCTGCATGCGCCGCGACTTTTGGCACAGCAGTTCCCATAGCCACACTGAAGCCAGCCCAGTCCAGCATCTCAATGTCATTCCACGAGTCACCGATTGCAATCGTTTTCGTGGGATCGATCTGACGACGAGCGCACACCTCTTTGAGCATGTTTGCTTTGTTGACCCCTTGGGGTGCAATATCCATCCACGATACATGGTCAATTCCAAAGACGACCGAGTGAAAGCCAAGGCTTTTCGCGACTGCACTGTAAGTCTCGGCGGTGGCGCTTTCGCTGCGGACGACCAGCCTGACGACCGGCTCGTTCGTGAGGTCGGCAAGTTTGACTTCTTGGATATTGACTCCCAGTGCGCCAGTTTCAAACATGTGGGTTGTAAAGAAATGGCCTTTAGTGTCTTCAACAGCAAAGACCGCATCAGGAACAAGGACCACGATTTTCTCGATCGCTTCCGTGGCATCAAATGTAATAGCTTCCATCACTTTTTCGGTCTCGACCATGGCCAATATGCCGCCGTTACTGCAGACGATCAAATCCTCGATCCCAGCTGCCCGAGCAATAGGAAACGAAGTGCTGATGGAACGACCGGTTGCAAGAGTGACCTTGATACCGGCCTCGATGATCCGTTCGATTGCATCAACGGCTTCCTCGGCAATGTTGCCCAAATATTCTGCAAGGGTGTCATCAATGTCGAGGCAAATGAGTTCTGGTCGCCAGTTGATCGGCAGTTCCTCACCCGCAATATGCAGAGGGGGGCCTTGGGGATCCGGGGTTGTTGTCACGCGAGTATTTTCTTTCCTCCGAGGAATGGTTGCAGTGCTTTAGGCACGCTCACGGTTCCGTCGGCCTGTTGATGGTTTTCCAAGATCGCAACAATGATGCGCGGCATCGCGCACAAGGTGCCATTCAAGGTAGCCAGTGGCTTTGTTCCCTCTGCATCACGCATCCGGATTTTTAATCGGCGGGCTTGGTACTCGGTTGTGTTAGAAGTTGATGTCACTTCGCGGTACGTACCCTGCGTTGGAATCCATGCCTCGATATCAAACTTACGCGCAGCACTGGATCCAAGGTCACCGGAGGCAACATCAATTACCCTGTATGGGAGTTCCAGTGCATTAAGGAAATCTTTCTCCCATTGCAGCAGCCGTTCATGTTCTTCTTGTGCCTGCGCGGGATCGCAGTAGACAAACATTTCAACTTTGTCGAATTGGTGAACACGAATGATTCCCATCGTGTCTTTTCCGTAAGAGCCGGCTTCGCGCCGGAAACACGTTGACCAACCGGCATAACGCAGCGGCAGGTCAGCGGCAGGGATTATCTCGTCGGAGTGATACGCAGCGAGTGGAACTTCTGAGGTGCCCACTAAATACATGTCGTCGGATTCAACCCGGTAAACGTTTTCTTCCGCCTGTCCTAGGAAACCTGTTCCCTCCATTGCCGCGGGCAAAACCAGTGCGGGCGTGATCATGGGAATGAATCCGTTGGCGGTGGCTTGCGCCATTGCAAGATTCAACAGTGCAAACTCGAGGAGAGCGCCCTGTCCGGTCAGGAAGTAAAAGCGTGATCCGGAAACTTTGGCTCCACGATCAACATCTATTGCCTTGAGGGCCTCACCGATTTCCAAGTGATTTTTGGGAACAAAACCTTCGGCTGCGAAATCGCGGGGGGTCCCGACGAGTTCGATTAGCTCGAATTTCTCTTCACCGCCAACAGGCGAGCGAGGATCAACAATATTAGAAAGAGCGCCAGCAATCACATTGACTTTTTCATTGAGATTCGTCGCAGTTTCATCGGCAATTTTGACTCGAGCGGCAAGCTCTGTGGCCTTCGTCATGAGTGCGTCCACCTGCGCGGTCAACTCTGGTGTTGGATCCTTCTTGAGCTTGCCCTGCAACGGACCTATCTCTTTTCCGAGAATCTTCTGCTCATTACGCAGAAGGTCAAAGGCTTGCTGTCCCTCGCGCGCCGCAATGTCGGCCGCCAGCCACTGGTCAACCAGGTTCGCGTCCTCACCACGTTTGATTTGGGATTCGCGAACGAGCTCGGGGTGTGCTCGCAAGATATTGGGGTCAATCACGGCCCTAGTCTACTTTTCATCAGGGATACTGACCTGTTGCGCTGGGTCGTGAGTAAAAAAAGTCGATAGGCAGGGCGGGTGAACGTCATTTACTTTCATGTGGCACGATTCGCTGACTTTGATTCACTACGAGAATTTACACACTGATTGCAGGGAGCCTACATGGACTACAACTGGTTGACACCGAAGGCACAGATGGGTCCCGCCGGGAAAAAAGGCTGGGGCTCCTTTGTGACAGAGCGGATCAATAAGGGTGAGACCGTTGCGGGTTTTGGTGGCTGGGTCATTGAACGGGAAACCCTTGATACCATGAGTGAGGACCGCCGGGTTCGCTCAATTCAAATTGATCACGATCTGTATTTGGTGTCAGGTGAAACACCTGAAGCCGGCGAAATGTTGAACCATTCATGTGAACCAAACTGCGGTCTGATCGGATCCCAAGTGTTGATAGCGATGCGTGATATAGAACCAGGTGAGGAACTCTCATTTGATTACGCGATGTGTGACGCATCAGATTATGACGAGTTCACGTGCCTGTGTGGATTGCCCACCTGCCGTGGTGTCGTTACCGGTATGGATTGGCGCAAGCCAGAGCTTCAAGCAAAGTACACCGGGTATTTCTCGCCGTACTTGATCCGCAGAATTGCGGCGCTCGTCTAACGAACTTGGAGCAGAATCTTTCCAGTGGCTTCGCCGGCTTCAAGAATTCTTTGGGCTTCACCCGCGTCTTCGATGGGCATGACCCGATCAATCACTATTTTGACCGTTCCGTCAGTGATCCAGGGCCAGACGATTTTCTCAACTTCCCGACAGATCGCCGACTTCTCTGACTCGGGGCGACCACGAAGTGAAGTTGCGCTGATCGTGCCGTTCTTTCGCAGCAGCTGGTCGATCTGGAGATCAACTTTTGTTCCACCCTGCATTCCAATAATGGCCAAGTGACCATTGCGCTTGAGGACTTCGACATTTTTGGAAAGGTAACTTGCCCCCATGTTGTCCAGGATGTTTTCAGTGCCACCCCAGGT
>JBIIOS010000054.1:0-12434 GCA_044336805.1 Candidatus Nanopelagicales bacterium | reverse complement strand
CGTGCGGCTATGTTCAATCGGCCGATCTCAAGCCCGGAGAGAACCTGCTGCATTCCACGGCCTTCAACACCACCAAGTAAAGCAGAAACCGGGACGCGGACATTGTCGAGAATTACTTCGCAGGACTCGGTTCCCTTGTAACCAAGTTTTCCAATGTCCTTACTGACCGAGAATCCGTCGGATGTTGCATCGACGAGCATCACGCTCATGCCTTTGTGCCGCGGCTCAGCAGTTGGATCGGTCTTAACCAGCACCGGAAGAACATTGGCGTGACGGGCGTTAGTAATCCATGTCTTTGTGCCATTGATGACGTAATGGTCACCATCAAGACGTGCTGTTGTCGCGATGCCCTGCAGGTCAGTTCCTGCGCCTGGCTCAGTGAGTCCAATACCGGTACGCCATTCGCCCGTTGCCAACTTCGGCAGGATCGAGCTCTTCTGCTCCTCGGTACCGTGATGGGCAATCATCCATGCCGCAAGCCCATGGCTGCCCAAGATTCCAGCGATACCCATCCAGCCTCTGGCAATTTCTTCGTACACCAGGCAGAAAGACACCATGTCCAAGTTGAGACCGCCATACTCCTCGGGAATAGTGATCCCAAAGAGACCCATGGCTTTCATGTGGTCAACAATTTCAGTTGGGTAACGGCCTGAATGCTCCCACTCAATTGCTACCGGCATGATCTCCTTGTCCACGAAGGACCGAAGTGCCTTTTGAAAAGCCCTTTGTTCCTCATTCAATCCGAAATCCATTACTGATCTCCTTTTACTTGTTGTTGTTTAGCTTTTATTCGTGTGTTAGCTGAAAAACTGGAAGTTGATGCCCGTCACTCAGAGATTCCCAAGAAAGGGCCACAGGTAGGTCACAGGCAAGTTCAGATTCATCTGCTCCAACGATGCGTGTCAACAAGGTGGGGCCTTCCGATAGTCGAACTCGGGCAATGACATAGGGAGCGGTGAAGGCTGGGCTGGGTACTCGATGCACAACCGTGAAGCTATCCACAATGCCTTGACCCGCAGACTCCACCCATTCGAGTTGGTTGCCCGCACATTGAGTGCAGACCGCGCGCGGGTAGTGCTGGACGTGCTGGCACTCGAGGCAAATTTGCAAAAGAAGTTTCCCATCTTTCGTCGCATCCCACCAGGGGGTCGTGACGTCATCGGGAATTGGTAACACTTGTTCACTCATCGGTCCACCCCTAACAAAACCGTTGCGTGGGTCGAAAGAATTCCACCGGTCCCGTGGGCGAGTGCGATCTCAGGATTATTCACTTGACGAGCACCCGCTTCACCACGCAATTGACGCACTGCTTCGACGAGCAACAAAACCCCGTATTGACCTGGGTGGCAATAAGAAAGTCCACCACCACTCGTATTCAAGGGAATATCTCCCCCTAGTCGAACTCGATCCGATGCAACAAGTGATGCTGCTTCACCTGGTCCACAAAACCCAAGTGCCTCCAAGCTCAAAAGAACCGTGATTGTGAAAGAGTCGTAAAGAGCAACAACATCGACATCAGAAGGGCTCAAACCCGCACGCGAGAATGCGGCCTTGCCACTAGCGACTGCACCAGTAGGTAGAAGTGGTACTTGGCTCATCGATGTATTAGTGGTCGATTCTCCGTATCCGAGGATTTGAACGGGCGGTTTTGCTAAATCACGAGCCCGTTCCAAAGAGGTCACCACGACCGCCCCACCGCCATCAGTCACCAGGCAACAGTCTGCGGTTGTCAATGGTGACGACATCATGGGGGCTGCAAGCACTTCTTCCACGGTCAAAGGCCCGGCTTCGTATCGAAACGCTTTCGGGTTAAGCAATGCCCATTCACGCGCGAGAACCGCAACTTGGGCCAAATCAGACCGGGTGGCTCCATATTCATGCATGTATCGCTGGGCCGCCATGGCGTAGTAGGACAGCGGGTAAAGCGGACCGTATGGACTTTCGAATTGCGCTTCCGGTGTGTGTGTTTCCACGATTCCCCCGAGTGAACGGGATCGCGCTGATCGTTGATCCGAAGCAAATGAGATCACAATTGTTGAAGCCTGCCCTGAAGCAATTGCCTGCGATGCCCGAGCAATATACATTTCGTAGGCACTACCGCCTGCAAAAGTTGAGTCACACCAACTGGGTTGAATACCCAGATAGTCGGCTACCTGAGTCGCCGAAAATCGAGAGATCCCACTTGTTGCAATGCCGTCAACGTCGGATAAAGACAATCCAGCATCAGCCAAGGCTCGGGTGATTGCCTGTGACTGCAATGTCATTATCGATGCGTTAGTAACGCCAAGGTCGGACTCAGCCGCACCGACAATAGCTGTGGTTGCGCTCACGTAAGCCTCACCTCCACATGACCACTTGCTGCAGTCCCCACTACTTCTCCTTGAGAATCGAGGATATGCACGGTGAGGTCACACTTCAGCACTTCAGACTCAACAGAAATAACAACGCCATCACAACGGACGGAGGTTCCTGCCTCCACCGGTGTCAAGAATCGGAAACCCAGTTTCGTGAGCCGAGCGTCGGGTCCCACCCAGTCTTGTACGCATTGAGCCATCAGTGCGCCGAGCATCTGCCCGTCAACGATGGGCGCTCCAAACCCAGTGCTACGGATGTATTCCATGTCGTAATGCAATCGATGCCAGTCCCACGTGGCCCCCGCATAGGCCACCATGTCAGTGATATCGATCCGTCGTTCCAGTGGCGGCACTGGCGTTCCCGCAATCAACGAAGTCATGATGCGATCCCTCGAGACTGATAAATCAATGTCTCAACATTGGTAACCAGCAGCTCACCATGTTGATTTGTGTATTCCGCGATTGAAGTCACAATCAGCATCGGTGTTCCCTTGGATGATGTTCGTTCAACCATGTCATCGATTCGCCACGTGACGGTGAGAATGTCCTCCGGACGCACTGCTTGATGAAAAGTGTATTCATTTCCGCCACGCAGCAGCCGCGTTCCAGGAACCTCGAGGTCCCAACCGTGCCCTGCATATCCCGTCGATTCCTTGGGCAAATTTGCGTATTGATTCGTTTCGCATACGAGGGTTGGTGGAGCAATCACTCCGTCATAGCCGTGCTCTCGAGCAAAATGATCGTCCGTGTATAGGGGGTTGTGATCACCGATGGCTAACGCGAAATATCGAAATGCCGCCTTCCCTATCGGTTCGGGTGCGACATAAACCCGTGTCTCGCCAATGCGAGCGCTCAGCTCACCTGTCAGAATTGTGTCGCTCATATAAATATCGCCATGGGGTCGACCTCTATCAGGAATTCGGGGCGCAATAATCCTGAGCAAATTGCACCGGTTGACGCGGGCCACGGTTCACGAAGTGCCTCCTTACGCACTTCGGCAACGCGACGGTAATCCGCCAATCCTTCTTTGCAGACATATTCGATCGTCTTGATCAGGTTTTCAGGTCCACCACCTGCAGCCTTCAGTACTTGATTTATTGATTCATAAACGTATTCGGTCTGTGCGAGTACGTCACCGGGGAAGAGCGCCTCTTGGGTCTGCGGATCCAGCGCTGCAAAACCCGACATGAACAGTACGCGGCCGGCCTTCACACCGGGGTTGTAAGTGAGGGTTTCGTATCGGGACCACCCTGGATTAACGGCCACCGGGGTGTGGCGTGAAGCAATAACGTCGATCGCGACGAGAACACCCGGTGCGTGAAGCCGGTCCATCAAGATTCCCGCTGCACCTGGGTACACAGGGCCGAGTAATTCTTTTCGTGGGCGCCCACACTTCCGGTAAAGATCACGACTTGCCGTGGTGGTGTAGTCAATTGTTTTTACAACGTGGGAAAGATCTAGCCCAATTCCCCCGAGTAGTTCACCTGCACGCTCAAGACAGTACCGATACTGACCCGCGAAATCACCCTCTGCGACTAGGTTTCCTTTATCGTCGATGGGCAGCATGGTGGGCAAATAAATTGTGCCATCGGCAACTTCGTTGATAACGGTACGATGTAACGTGCTATCTGGTTGGGTGATTGCCGTTTGCACCTTGTTCTTAGTTGCCGTGACTTCGATTTCAATAAAGGCAGCTGGTCGAAGAAGTCGCTCAACCATCACAGTCACAACAGTCGGGTTGTTATCGCCAAAAATGCGTTTACGAACCGATACTGCTTCGTCATAGTGATCGGCTCCGTGCTCAGTAACATTTTCAACAACTCGAACTACATCGTTGAAATCAAAACCGGCAGCATTCAAGATTACTTCAATTTTGGCGTAGGCGGTTGTTGCCTGTTCAGTCATACCACCACGAACGACCATGTGCTTGGTTTCTGGGTCATACTCTGATGCTGAGTGACCAGATAACCATGCAGTCGTCCCATCGGTCAATCCGAGTGAAAATGAGTATCCTTCATAACGGAACCACGGAAAAGAATCGGGTCGTATCGCCTGTATGGTCATGAGCGTAGAGCCTCCTTGAACACAATCGATGAAGCAAGATCGTGTAATCGAGTTACATTTAGTTGTTTAGCAAGATTCAGAATTATGTCAGCGAGTTCATCTACTTCGGAACCGTCTCCGCAGTTTGTGCGGAATTTAGTTAGCAGTTCATAATCACTCAAAGGGTGCTGAGGGGTTCCTTTGCTTCCAGCGACAGTGCCATACCAGACGTCACCATTTAGCGAATGGATTCGAACGTGACCGCTAGCGTCAGCTGCAAAACCTTCGGCCGGTCCCAACTCGACTTCAACACGTTCTGCGAGTCGCATTAATTCTGGGCGATCTAGGTTTTCGTCACGGTAGGTATCAACGGTGACTTCGCCATCAATAAGTTGCGCAGCAAGACTCCATGGAAGTGAAAACTTTGCATCGTAGGGAGTCCGTGGAGAGTTCTTAGCCTCTCTTGGTTCACAAACAGTCGGAGCACTGTCTGGATGCACTATGACTTGGATTCGCTCGATTTCTTCAATTGCGACCGGGGAGCCCTTGGCCGCGTCAAGTGTCACGTGCATCAATTGACAAGCTGGGATTGGCTTGATGGAAATACGAGTTGTTTCCCATGATTCGCCCAAATCACTAACAACAAGTTCCGGGTCGGCTCCGCGTGCCGATAGCGCTGCATAAATCCCATACTTGCCCTCAAAAACCGTATTTGGACCCTGCCCGCCAGCTGCAGCAAGTTCGGCAGCAATCACTCCGTTCATGGAGGCTAGCCCTGGGTGCAAGGTTTTCGTGTCGGATCCCGTTTCAAGAAATTCCAATAAACCGCCACTCGTCGAGGCAGCGATTCCAAGTCCGTTGGCTGCGACTTCTGCATCACCGCCGCGAAGTCGACTGGTAATCAATGACGCCGCAAGGGTTCCGCTCACTGAGGTCGCATGCAATCCGCGCGCGTGGAAACCGTGCGGTGAAGCCGAAGCCACGCGACAGACAGTTTCATATCCAACAACGGCCGCAGCCAGAATATCCGCGCCGGTCGCATTAACACTCTGCCCGACGGCAAAGGCGGCCGGAAGCGTCACCGCTGTTGCATGAACTAAACCTTTTGCGTGAGTGTCATCGAAGTCAAGTGCATGGACCAAGACTCCGTTGGCGAGTGCCACGGCTGACACGGCGAGAAGGTCATTGCTTCCCAGCATTCGCACACCTGAAGGCGAACTGAAGGTGCGCGCAACAGCGCATGCCGCATGTGCTGCATGGAGACGGTTTGCCGCTATCGCTAAGCCGACACCGTCAAGAAGATGACGGGCCGCGGAGTGCCGAACAGAATCAGGAATTTGCTCAAAGCGCAGACCTATCGCCCACCGCGATAGACGCTCACTGACCGTGGGTGTTGTGGTAGTCACAGAGTGCTCTCAGCCTCAAGGTTTTCAGACGAAGATTGCACAACGCTATTTACTCCAAAGGCCCCCGCACTCGCCAGCTCCGCTATTTGTTCCGGCGAATATCTGAGAAGTTCATTCATGACGTATCCGAAGTCTTCATTTCGTTGTGGCGCCCGTCGATACTCTTTCGGAAGTGAACCGAAATTAACAGGAGATGCCAACTGGCGTACACGCCCAAAACGATGATGATCCGTCTCAACAACTAAACCGCGAGCAACTGTGTGTGGATCGTTGAGAGCGTGTTCTACATCTAAAACCGGACCGACGGGAACGCCTGCGTCAGTGAGAGTGCCAATCCAGAAGTCGCATTTTTGAGCGAGGAATATTTCCTCTAGTACTTTAATTAGTTCCTTAGAGTTTCTACTTCGGTCTGCAAATGTTCGGTATCTCTCGTCATCTGCTAAGTCTGGCCGACCGACCGCAACTGCTAGACGTTTCCAAAACTTTTCCTTAGCGCAAGCGACAACAATCCAACCATCGGCTGCCTCAAAATTTTGAAAAGGCACTAGGGAAGGATGCGCTGAATTCCGCATCCGCTCTGGCACGAAGTCTCCATTCAGGTTCCACGCCCCGATATAAGTAAGCATAGTTATGGCTGTGTCGAAAAGTGAAACATCGGAGTCGCCGCCAATGCCGTCACGTTTGGCCGCATGCAAACCGGATAGCAAGCTAATTGCTGCTACGAATCCACCGGAATAGTCGACCATCGATAATCCCGATTTAGTAGGTGGGCCCTCGGGATCCCCGGTGACACTCATCCAGCCCGTTAAACCCTGCAATATGTAGTCATAGCCAGGTTCTGTGGATCGGGGTCCAGTCATACCGAATCCGCTCAAACTGCAGCACACAATCGCTGGGTTTAAATGTTTGAGGTCGTCATAGCGAATACGCATTTTGGCGGGGACGTCTCCGCGCAAATTAGAGTAGACGGCATCACTGTTACGCACGAGATCTTCGAAGACCGCTCGGCCTTCTGGGCTGTGCATATCCAACGAAAGTGAACGCTTATTACGATTGAAAGCTTCGAAGAAGATTGAGTCTTCACCTTCCGTCATCGGGGGTACATAGCGACTCACGTCGCCACCGGCGGCAGGATCCTCAATTTTGATTACCTCAGCACCTAAATCGGCTAGGTGTAAAGAGCCAAATGGCCCAGCGCCGTACTGCTCGATCGCGATAATTCGCACATCGCCCAGCGGCCTCATTGGGCCCCCCAACCTCGATTTTTACTTACGTAATGACTGCCCTAACCTAAACGTCTGAGGTATTATTCGTCAAGGGGAATTGAAAAGAAATCGCCCTAGCTCTAAAACATCAGACAGGTTGACCCGCAGGCCCCTATTTCGGAGGATACTGTAGATATGAACGGTACTCCGTTAATTGAATCGGAAACCACGAAGGCACTCAGGCAAACGGTACGAGATGTGTGTGCGCCATTTGGACATTCGTACTTCCTCGAGGTCTCACGAGCACATGGTCATCCAAGAAAATTGTGGTCTGCTCTCGGCGATGCAGGACTTTTAGGGGTTTCGATCCCCGAAGAATTTGGTGGCGGTGGCGCAGGAACCGCCGAATTGGTGATCGTTACCGAGGAAGTCGCGGCCTCTGGTTCACCCCTGATGCTGCTGGCACTATCACCCGCCGTCTGTGCGAACACTCTGGTGGCCCACGGGACCCAAGCCCAGCAAGAACGTTGGCTGCCCGGCCTTGCATCGGGAAAAGACGTACTCGCCTACGCGATCACCGAGCCCGATGCCGGCTCCAATAGCCATCGAATCAGAACCACAGCAACGCGCACCACTCAAGGCTGGTCCCTTAGCGGAGCAAAAACATACATTTCACACGTAGACAATGCACAGGGAATTCTTATCGTCGCAAAAGTACGAGCCGAAGACTCTGTAACCGACACCGACGGACTCGGTCTTTTTCTGATGGATGTTGATGCACCCGGATTAACGGCGCAACTGATTGACGTTGAGATCACCTCACCGGAGCGGCAATTCACACTTTTTCTGGACAACGTTGAAGTCGGCGCTGAATCAGTAGTTGGCGAACCTGGAAATGGAATTGCTGCTCTGTTCACCGGCCTCAATCCCGAGCGCATTGCTAGCGCAGCACTTTTGAATGGGATTGCGCGTTATGCACTGAATAAAGGGGCGAAGTATGCAAGTGAGCGTGTGGTGTGGGATGTCCCGATCGGTGCGCACCAAGCTATTGCTCATCCACTCGCGCGCGCCCATGTTCTCCTTGAAGCATCTCGACTGCTCACTGAACGGGCAGCAGCACTTTTTGACGCCAATATGGATGCGGGTGAAGCTTCCAATATTGCCAAGGTATGCGCATCAGATGCAGCGAGTGCCGCACTTGACGCTGCGATTCAGGCACACGGAGGTAACGGAATGGCAACCGAATATGGACTCTCAACATTGCTTGGTTTAGTGCGCCTTTTTCGAATTGCTCCTGTCTCAACTGAGATGAGCCTGAATCACATAGCTCGAAAGAGCCTCGGACTACCCAAGTCATACTGATCCTCATGGAGCTGCAGAAAACAACTCACAAGCAAGAGCCCATGTGGCTATTCGGTCATCACGGGAAGCGACTTCACACCGAAGCCACATTGAACCTTCTCACAATCACGATCAACAACCCGCCTGTCAATGCACTCGACTCAGTTGCGTACCAGGAATTGCGCGAAGTTTTTGATCAACTTCTAACTGCAGATTCGCTCTCCGCAGTGCTCCTTCGAGCAGACAATCGATGCTTCTGCGCCGGACAAGATCGACGCAACATGCCTAATAGTCCCGCAGATTCCTCCTCATATTTGAATCACGCCGCAGGTGCACTCGCTCTGGCGACTCGGTGTCCTATTCCTATGGTTGCTGCGGTGAAGTCCGCAGCAATAGGCGCGGGCTTAATTCTGGCTCTCGCCGCCGACATTCTGGTAATTGATGAGCAGGCAACTTTGTCGCTACCGGAGCGAAAGTTTGGCGTTATGAGCGGATACGCTCACCTCTCCCGGTGGTTAGGTAGTGCTGCGACAGCCGCAGTTCTCACGGGGGACCCAATTAATCCGCAAATTTTCGTACACTCTGGTGGCATTGTGGTGCCACATGATCAGGTTGATGCCGAGGCCGAACGAATTGCACTCTCAATAGCGACTAGCGATCCCAGCTTTATGCTCGCAACTAAATCAGGTTGGTCCGACACGCGAAATTCAGTGGCGGATGCATACCTTTCAGAGATAGATCAAACGATCTCCCAAGGAAGAATGAATTTCAGTCTTCCTACGTGAGTTGGCTAACAACATCGCGTTTAACAACCTTCCCGCCAGCGTTACGAGGAAGGGGCGACAACGCAATCTCCCAACGCCTTGGGTGCTTGTAGCCTGAAAGTTGCGGCTCAACGTGTTGCGCAAGGGCACCAAGGTCGATTTCAACTCCGGGTCGTGCAACGACAACCGCGACAACGGCCTCGCCCCATTTCTCGTCTGGCACACCAACAACCGCCACTTCGTGGATTCCGGGAAACGTTGCAACAATCTCCTCGATTTCGCGCGGATAGACATTCATGCCACCGGTAACAATCATGTCCTTTTTACGGTCCACAATGTAAATAAATCCTTCGTCGTCAAGAATCACGACGTCACCCGCCGTCACGAAACCATCTGGTGTTGTGCACGCCTGCGTTGACTCAGGATCATCGAGGTACCCGGTCATTAGGTGTGGTGATCGAGAAAAAAGCTCACCGGGTTCTCCAGGCTTGACCGGGTGACCTTCTTCGTCAACAACCCGCACCTCAGTCATAAACCACGCATGGCCAACCGAACCAATTTTGCGAAGCGCGTCGGCTGGACGAAGCACCGTTACAACAGAAGCTTCCGTGGAGCCATACAACTCGTAAACGCCGACTTGTGGGAAAGCCTCGATAACCCATTCCTTGAGCACCTTGGGTAAAGCAGCAGCATTAAAGTACAAGGTCTCAAGCGCAGATAGGTCGTACTCCCCCGGGCCCTTGTCCAAGGCTCGCATTGTTTGTGCATGTGTGGGAACAAGGAAAACGGTCTGAATGCGATCACGTTCAGCCATAGCGAGAAACTCAGTCGGATCCCATGAACGTAGAACTGAGATTGTTGCACCGCAGAAAACCGCGGTGTAGGCGAATGAAAACCCTGCACCGTGGTACATAGGTGCTACTGCCATAGTGCGCCTGCCTGGACCGATTCCATAATCGAGCGCGGTGGAATAGCAGGTCAAGGCACGAGCGCGGTGGCTGAGCATTACGCCTTTTGGTTTACCCGTTGTTCCGGAAGTGAACATGATCATGAATGTGTCATTTTCGTCGATATCAACCATGGGGTCAGTGGGATCAACTGCGGCAAGAACTGCTTCATAGGGATTATGTGCTGAATGAGAATCAAGAGTCCAAACAACCTTGACTGATTCTTGAATTTTAGTTGTGAGAACCAAATACTTTTCAGCGACAATGAGTAGTTCACATTGACTCCGTTCCACAATGTATTCAATCTCGTGCTCGACACTGCGGGTATTCAGTGGAACCATGGTCATGCCGCTCTTGGCGATGCCTGCTGCCACTTCAAAGTACTCCATGCGATTACTGATAAGTACCGCAACTCGAGCACCAGGCTGCAATCCGGCCGCGAGTAATGCCTGAGCAACGCGAGATGAGCGCTCACCAAGTTCGGCATAGGTGAGTGTCTGACTACCGTCAATCACAGCTATTTGTTGGGGAATCGAATGCGCGAATTCTCGTACACCGTTCGCCATATTCAATGGCGCTCCGCCATGATTCAAAGCCATGTGTTTCTCTCCATCTTATGTAAATGCCGACTAGGCTCGGTTCTGACTACATTTGATTCCATAACAAAGCGGGAATATTTATGCCAACTGATCGCACCATCGCACTCAAGACGCTTCTTCACGTCATCCCAACACATGCTGATGTATTCCAGGGAGTTCAGGCAGATGTTGAAGCCCAACGAGTTTTTGGCGGACAAGTGCTGGGGCAGGCTCTGGTAGCGGCAGGCAGGACTGTTGAATCCGGAATACCTCCCCATTCCTCTCACGCCAGATTCCTTCAGGCACCAACCCCGGATGAACCGATTACCTACCGAGTCACTCGGGCTCGCGACGGTGCAAGTTTTTTCAATCGCGAAGTTGAGGCCGTGCAGAGCATTGGAATCGTTCTGACCATGTCGGTCTCCTTTCATCGGTATGAAAGTGGGTTTGAGCACAGCCAAGCCATGCCGGCAGTTGCTGATCCGGAGACCCTTACGTCTTTTGTTGATCGCATGACGCCGTGGGCGGATCGATTGAGCGAATGGTTTCAGCGCCCCCGCCCTATTGAGGTTCGCTATGTCGCCAGCCCACCGTGGGAAGCTGCCGACAGCGACCAAACCTCCTCGGATTCGCAAGTCTGGATGCGCTCTGAGCCTCTGGGCACCGACGACCCGCTCATTCACCTTGCTGCCATGATGTATGCATCCGATATGACCATTCTGGATTCTGCTGTTTTGCGTCACGGCTTGGGTTGGTTTCCGGATCGAGTACGCGCTGCCACCCTGGATCATTCCATCTGGTTTCACGATATGAGTCGGGCAGACTCGTGGTTTTTGTATGACCAAGAATGTCCGTGGACGGGTAACGGCAGGGCCTTGGCCACCGGCTCGATGTATTCGCGTGAAGGTAAGCGGCTGGCCACCATTGTTCAAGAGGCCGTACTGCGCCAGCCTCGTTAAAGATTCAGAATCCGATTGCACGTCTAGATTTCACATTCAAAGGGAACGAAACCGGCGGCAACTAACATTGCACCGATCCCGGCGAGAATGCCGGTGACCATAAGCACTTCAGCTATTTCCTCGTCACTGTACATGTTGAGCAGCGCTTGGCGTAATGAATCGGCCATGGGAAATATTGGTGTGAACGGTGAAATTGAGTCAGCGAGTTCTGCGAGTGTGCGGTCATGATCATCGAGCACCCCTATTCCCGCAGGGTTACTCACAGATTCGAAGAGGGCATCGATTGCGGTCTGCGCAACTCCGCATGCCAACGCAGACGCGACGTCGTGAGCACGACAAAAAGTGCAACCGCTTCGGGCAGCAAGGCGCAATCGAATCACTTCAATATCTCGCCGCGATACTGTCGTTTGATTAAAGAAATCAGCGTAAAAACGACCCCAGTAAAGATCGCAGGCCTTGTGGGAATGAGCCATGTATCGATGAAATGCAGTGTCCACACCCGCGGCCTCAAGGTTGTGAACATGCTGTGCCAAGACTGGAGGGACATCTTCTACGGGAAGACTGCGCTCAATAAATGTGCTCACGATTCACTCCCTGATTCTGAAACACGTGCGGCCCAACGTGGTGGCCGTTCTTCCCGCCATGATGTAAACCCCTCCTGGGCATCAGAATCTTTCGGCGTTACATAGGAGAGGAAGATCTCACGTTCAATCCCAATTGCCTCGGATGCCGGCGCTGCAGCAGTCCGCAACATTTGGCGCTTAACCGTGCCTAAGCAGTTACGCGATTTATCGGTCAACCAACTTAAGCATTCTTCAACCGCCTGATCGAGTGAAT
>JBIIOS010000019.1:0-19017 GCA_044336805.1 Candidatus Nanopelagicales bacterium | reverse complement strand
GCAATGCCTAGTTGAACAAGTTCTGATGATTGCATCCACCGTCCCGAAAAGAAGATTTCTTTGGCACGCATGGATCCAACGATTCTGGGCAACCGAAAGGACGATCCGCCACCAGGAACCACCCCAAATGCTGTGTGTGCATCACCGACCTTCGCATTCTCGGCAACAATGACCACATCGCAAGACAGAATTAATTCAAAACCACCTGCGCGAGCTAATCCGTTCACAGCCGCAATGACTGGTGCATTGAGTTCTTCAAGGCGCAATAGAATTCCACCCAATCGCACAAGAACTGATTCAAAATACTCACCATTGTCAAATGCCTTGTCGAGTAGATGCTGATCAAGCCCAACGCTAAAAGCCCGACCCGATCCGCGGATGACGAGAGCTTTAATTGACTGATCCTGCTCAACGATTCCGACGATCGAATCGAGGTCTGCTAGCCAATCTTCAGTAATGCTGTTCAGGCGTTGCGTCTGATTCATAGTGGCATAAATGACATTGTCTCTTCTTACTACGTCAAAGTCACTATAAATGAGATCTGTGGTCATGCCCGCACCTGAACTTTCTGCTCTTTGGAAATTGGGGCTATGGCAATAGACTCTCCTGCATGCCAGTGGTGTTGAACTCGCCCGAACGACTGCTCACAGTTTCTGATCGAGACAAACTGATCGAGGACGCCGGATACATTCATGAACTTTTCAAACCCTCCGCAATTAACCCCGAACCACCGTTTCCTGGTGAGGCGCTGTTGCTGTTCGCTGGCGGACTGGTGGAACAAACGGCTGGGCTTCCCGAAGGAATAATTGCTTTGGTTGAAATTTCTTCGGTGACATTCGGCTCTATGGCAGTTCCCCCACTCACTGTGCACGTGGAGCTGACGATCGAAGATCCAATTCCTACCCCCAGCGGCACGAAGGTCATTTGGCCGATGACCTGGGTAATGCTTTCCGAAAACGGCGACCATTTCACTGCGAGTATAAAAATGCTCGGGACTCGTTAAATCACTATTCAACAGCACGGGTGAATTCCTCAAGTGCATCTGCAGTTATCTCTGGAACACGCATATGAATCTGCCCACGTAATCCTGGGATTATTTGAGTACGACAATCACGGACCATTGCTTGGACAAGCGGGTCGTTATCAGCGAGAAGATCAAATTCAGCATCCAAAAGAAGCGTTGGCTGTTTCAATTCACGTAAAGCTGGTTCGGGGTCATACCGAAAGGCTGCTTGATAACCCCAGTGGTAGCGATCTGAAATCGATAGAACGTCACCGATGGCGGTGTTTAACATCCAGGCGGGAGTATCGGCACCCCAAATTCGGTGATAGCGCTCCAGCGCCCATTGGAATTGAGCACCGTCGGAAGTGAGTTCGATAGGAGGTGTCCAATTGGCAAGATAGTCGGCGCGTTGTTCAGGAGTCATCAATGCGACGCCACTCAGCACTACGCCCTTGACTCGATCAGATTGCTGGGCGATCTCAATCGCAATCGAGGCCCCTGTATGAACTCCCGCGACGACCATGTTTCCCACGCCAGCGTTTGTGAGCGCTCCAAGGATTGCGGCGGCATATTCGGGAATTTCATGTCCCGATTCACCCGGGGGATCCGATAAACCGTAACCCGGCGTATCGGTCGCGATTACTTCACGATGCACCCCCGAAAAAGGCAACATCTCATCCCATACGCGTGAAGATAATGGCGATTCGTGCAGCAATACGAGTGTCGTGTCACCGACTTTTTTACTTGTGGGCGCAGCTCTACGCATATGCACTTGCCCCCAAGGACCATCGTGGTACTCCCGCCAGATTTTAGCCACACCGCTCACAGGTTTGGCCCTGTCTTGAGCATGAATCTCGTGCCGGTCTCTATGTGGATCGTGTTGAGTTCTTGACCTGCAGGCACATGAATTAATCCAATGGCGGGAACGTTTTCCTCACCACTCACCTGTACCGAACCCTCGAGAACGATGATGAAACGCTCACGCCCTGAAACACTGGAAGGCAATTCAGTGTTTGACCTGGCACGAACGATTCGACTTGCCGCACCGGTGTTGACGTTGAAGCTCAAAGTTCGTGCTTGCAATGCCTCATTATTGGACCACGTGTCTTTTGGCAGTGGCGCCCAAGGAAGCAACCCACTCGGTTGATGGCGCACCCAACCGCGTGGACCTAGTGCATCTTCCTCGATCGTATTGATGGGATTACTTCCCGCAATTTCGTGGGGATGCACCACGCGGCTGACCGGTCCGCTTCCGTCAGTCGGCGAAATACCTTCCATCATCAGAATGGCTTCGAAACCACTTTCAGCCCACGCGCAGTGCACGAAACCAGGTGGTCGCCAAAAGTAATCACCTGTTTCCATGAGACCTTCACCGTCAAGTGTTACGGTGCCTCCGATAACAAGACACTCTTCAACACTGTCGTGATAGGCGCATGTGAGATCCACATACCCTGGATCTGCACGAACATGGTCAATACGCCGAGTTGTCACGGGATCCTGGTAAAGCTGACGTATGTTGTACTTGCTCATCAAGCCTTCAACACCCTCGGGGGGGCCTAGATTTTCGCGGAAAGCCGGGGTCATGGTTTCTAGAACCTGAAGTCCATTAACCCAAGGCGCATCGGTTGTTATCGTTAAATTCGACACCGTAACTCCCAACTAGTTTGATCCGCCACCACTAATGGAATTAGATAGCAATGCGTCGGATGTTTCTTCCGCTCGTATACAGGCAACTTCGTGATTCGGTGAAAACTCTTTTAGCGGAATTATTTGCGATTTACAGGCGTCAATAACCATCGGGCATCGAGGCGCCAAAACACACCCCATCGCTCGTACTTCGGTTGGGCTTCCGATGTCACCGATCAATCGAAGGCGCGGAAGTGACTCATTGGGGTCGGTCGACAACCTCGAGGACAACAACGCACGGGTGTAGGGATGACGCGGATCCTTGATCACCTCGGCTACTGGTCCAGACTCGAGTATCTCACCAAGATACATAACCGCGATTCGTTGGCTCACGTATTCAACCGTGGAAATATCATGTGAGATGAACAAATAAGCAAGCCCAAGTTCGCGCTGTAGATCCGAGAGCAGACTCAGAATTTGGGCGCGCACTGAGAGGTCCAGCGACGAGGTTGGTTCATCAAGCACAATGAGCTTCGGGTTGGTGATAATTGCTCGAGCAATACCCACTCTCTGCTGCTGGCCACCCGAAAGTTGTCCTGGCAATCTCGTGGATGAATCCGGTGAGAGTCCCACCCGCTCGAGCGTCTCGCGCACCCGCTGTTTACGAGCATCTGAATTGAGGTCGCGGTTGTGAATTATCAACGGCTCACCAACTATGTCGCCAATTGACATGCGCGGATTGAGGGACTCAAATGGCTCCTGGAAAACGACCTGTAACTTTGATCGCATTTCACGCATTTCCTTAACACTCAGTTGAGTGAGATCAACACCATCGAATCGAACTGCACCTTCATCTGGTTCCAGAAGTCGAAGAACGAGACGACCTAGGGTCGATTTCCCCGACCCTGATTCCCCAATCAAAGCAACAGTCTCACCCGCATTGATTTTCAGCGAAACATTGCTGACTGCACGAACAACTCCCTTTCCACCGCGAGCGTGGAATTGTTTGGAAACGCCCTCGAGCTCAAGAAGCGGCATGACCAACCCTCTCAGACAGATGACAGGCAACGAGGTGATCTGGTGCAATCTCCCGGAGGTCTGGGCTCACAGAACAAGCCTCGAAAGCATGCTTGCATCGAGGCCTGAATGAGCAATCGGTTGGGACTACCCGAAGGTCAGGAACGGAACCGAGCAATCGGGTTAATTCATGCCCGGGACGTGGGATGGCGCCCAAGAGTGCGGAGGTGTACGGATGCGCAGGCTTCAGAAAAACGGTTTCAACAGAACCAGCTTCGACGACTTTCCCGGCGTACATAACAACAACCCTGTGACAATACTGCGCAATGACACCCAGGTCATGTGTCACCAACAGAATGCCTCGGGTCGAATCAACAACTCGATCTCGGATGAGATCAAGTATTTGACGTTGAACTGTGACATCAAGACCAGTTGTCGGTTCATCGGCAATGATCAGTTCGGGTTCGAGCAACATCGCCATAGCGATAACCACTCGCTGGGCCATACCGCCACTGAGCTGATGTGAGTAACCGTCAAGAACACGATCTGGGCCCGCGATTCCAACACTGGTAAGCATTGCGCGTGCTCGTTCCCTAGCAACGTTCTTAGCCGAGGGTTGCCCATGTGCTTTCAGAATATTTCGGAACTGTTCTTCAATAGAGTAAATGGGGTTCAGGGAGCCGAATGGATTCTGGGCAACATAACCGACGGATGCGCCGCGAACCTTTCGCAGATTCTTGTTCTTAATGGATAGCAGATCACCATGACCAGCTAGTTCCGCCGAGCCGCCGGTTACCTTTCCTGGAGCTTGCAGGAGCCCAAGGATGCCTTTCACCGCTGTTGATTTACCACAACCCGACTCGCCAACAATACCGACAATCTCACCGGCATTCACTCGAAGATTGACACCATTTACAGCATGAACGGTTGACTTATGACCCACAAACTCAACCGATAAATCTTTAACGCTCAACAGTGTTTGCGTCATTACCGTCTGGGTCATCGGACCGTCCTTGTGTTGAAGTCCGAGATTGCATCAGAGAGCTGATTCAGAATCCACACGCACAATAAGACGAAGAGACCGGGGAAAAATGCAACCCACCACTCACCGCTAATCATGTTGGATGAACCTGCTCGAATCATCGATCCCCAACTAGGTGTGGGTGGTGCAACACCAATACCGAGGAACGAGAGTGTTGCAATCACGACAATTGCGTTGGCCATGGTGAGTGTGGTCTGAGCCGTAATCATGCCCATCACGTTCGGGAGAACATGTTTGCGCAATGCACGCGGCAAGGGCACACCCACAGCGGTCGTGGCTTCCATGAATCTCGCTTCACGTAGGGAGAGCACTTCACTTCTAATAAGTCGCATATAACGTGGGATATTGATCAACGCGATTGCCACAACGACCATGTACAACTTGTTTCCTGAAAGACTCACCAGCACCAGGGCCAAGATCAGAAGTGGAAACGCTTGGAATGCATCCATTCCTCGAACCAGGTTGTCACTCCAGCGCTTCTTGACACTTGTCAGAAGGCCTAGAGGTACACCAATGATGAGGGACAGGAATGTTCCCGCGAGCGCAAGTGACAGATCTATCCAAGCGGCCGCAATCGTGCGTGAGAAAACATCGCCACCCGTGATATCTGTCCCAAACCAATGATCTGCACTCGGCGGCGAGATTCCTACCCCTGGGTTTGGTGCCTCAGGATCGTAAGGGAGTGGCGCAAAAAGACTCGCCAGGATGAGAACGATGATGAAAAAGGCACCTGCGACAGCGAACTTGTGCATCTGCACAAAATCCCGGAAGTTACTCTGCTTTTTCACGGTTTTAGTTGCCATAACTGATCCTTGGGTCCAGCCAAGCAACAACTATGTCTAAGAGTGTGTAGATCAAGAGGGTGATGATTCCGGCCACGAGGACGAAGCCCTGGATCACGGGAATATCAAGTCGCAGAATTCCATCGAGGGCCCACTGCCCCATACCGTTCCAACTGAAAATCGTTTCAACAACTGCTGCGCCGCCAAACAATGACGCAAAAATGATTCCCGCATACGTCAAGATACTTGACCGAATTTGCACCAGTCCATAACGTAATGTTCGCCATTCGGACAGACCACTGGCACGGGCGAATTGCACTTGTTGGGACTGCATAGATTCAGCGAGCGCAGATCGGGTGATTTTCGCGAAATATCCCGCATAAACAAGTCCCAAAGTTAAGACCGGTAGGACTAAATGAGCTAGGGCATTATTAAAGGCCTCTAGATCGCCGGCGATGAGTGAATCAATGGGAACGAAACCTGTTACTTGTTCGGGGGGAGTAATCAAAATATCAAGTTGACCTGACGGTGCGGGCGCCCAGTCAAGATAAAAAAAGAAGATCAAAATGAGAAGCAATGCGAAGAAGAAATCCGGGATCGCCTGAAGTGCACTCGCAATTCCGCGTGAGCCTGACTCAGGCCAGCGGCCCCGGAAGTAGCCGCCGATCGTGCCTAGGATAACACCGATAACAATTGCCACCCCGACACTGAGCAGAACCAATTCCAATGTGGACGGTAGCCGGTCAGCGATTTCGGTGATTACGGGTTGCCGTGAAAAGTATGAGGTGCCCAGGTCGCCGGTAAAAATACCTGTTATGTAGTCAAAATAGCGAGTGGGGATCGGCTGATCAAGTCCAAGGTCAGCACGGATTGCATCTATTTGCTCTGCGGTTGCGAGACTGCCAGCGATGACCCGAGCAGGGTCACCGGGCGCCAACGCGATGAGCAGAAATGAAATTGAAAGTACGGAGAATATCGCGACGGCAAAAAAACCAAGTCGCTTGAGAACAAGGACGGCGAGATGGACACGACGACTCCGCCCACCCTTTCGGGTGGGCGGAGTTGACGTAGTTGTTATTGACAACTGATTAACCTCGGGACAGCTCACCGATGACTGTTGCACCATGTGGATACATGTTGTAACCCTGGATGTCATTTAGTGAGGATGCAATATCGGATGCCTCAGTGAGGTAAACCGATGGAACCAAGTCCTGAACCATGTCCTGAGCTGCTGCAATTGCAGCGTCACGCTCGGGGCCTGCGTCAGTGCTCACGATTGTCTTGACGTAGGCGTCAAATTCATCGTTGGCAAATCCTGTGTTGTTCAGGAAGGACTTTGAACCAAGGTAGAGGTTGAAGATGTACCCTGAGTCGGCCACTGCTGGACGCTCTGTGTACAGCCATGACTGCAGCGACTTCTCGCCCACGGCCTTTTCGAAGTCAGCCTCAGAAGCGATCGGATTAAGGGTCGCGTTGATGCCAACTGCTTGAAGGTCAGCAACCAAGAGACGTCCGAGATCTTCAGCGAACGGGCCGGGACGGCCATTGTTCGTGGTGATCTGGAGTGTCATTCCATCAGCACCAGCCTCAGCCAAGAGTGCCTTGGCCTGCTCTGGGTCATAGGAGTTCGGACGGTTACTTGCTGGGAAGTTCATTGCCGATGGCAATCCATCTGGTGCTGCATCTGCATAACCAGCGTAGATCGAGTCAAGGAATGAATCACGGTTGATCGCCAAACTGATTGCCTTACGAACCCGTGGATCGGCCAACTGGGGATCCTTTGTGTTCAGTGACAGTGTGTGACGGTTTACGTCGGCGGTCAAGAGCACCTTTGCATTGTCGCTTTCCGCAATCTGTGCCAATTTGTCAAACGGAGTGTCTGTGATGAGATCAACTTCGCTGGCAAGTAGCAGCTGGGCACGGTTTGCGCCTTCAGGAACCATCCGCACAATTGCGTTCTGGAAGAAGACTGGATCACCGAAGTAGTCAGGCATGGCTGCGTAACGGATTTCCTGACCTGGGTCAATGCTCTCCACGAGGTATGGGCCGAAGCTGGCGGTGTTTGTACCAAGCCACGTAGCTGCCCATGGATCTTCCGCGGTGGCTTCCGCTTGCGCCTTAACGGCGTCAAGAATGCACATCGTTGGGTGCGTGAGCACTGCGATAGCAACGGCACTTGGCTCGGTGAGGTTCATCTTGAACGTGAGGTCGTCGATCACTTCAATCGACTTTTCCTGATTGATATTAGCGATCGGCATCAGAATTCCTGAAACGATTGGGCTACTCGCGCTCATGCGATCAAAGGACCACTTAACGTCAGCTGACGTCAATGGGTTACCCCACGAGCTCACAACGCCCTCGCGAAGTTTGAATGTGTATGAGGTTCCTGCAGCATCGGCTTCCCAGCTCTCGGCCAAGTTGCCCGTTACATCTTCAGGAAGGAAGGTTTTGCCTTCTGCTGCCACCGCGGCGTCGTATTCCACGAGCGTGGTGCAGTACTGAGCCATGTTGTAGACGTCAGCTAGTCCCGTAAAGACACTCGGGTCCAACTGGCTGGCAACGTTGCCCCATGCCATTGTGACGGTGGTCGATTGACCGTCGTCTTCTGTCGCAACTTCCTCAGTAGCGGAAGTTTCAGTTTCGGCTGACGTTTCAGCGGAATCAGTAGATCCGCCACCACAGCCAGCCAGCAATACGGAAGTTGCAACCGCAAGGGTCACGATTCCGCTGATGCGCCTAACTCTCATAGTGCTCACTCCATTCTTCCGACGGCGTTGCGTCGAAGTATGCGATCGCCCACCCATCGGTGAGGTTGCTCCAGTCTTAACCACTTGCAAATGAAATTCTCAGACATTTACAAATCGTTGTCAAAACGTTAGTAAGTTTTGCCGTCTGACACAACCGAATTGGGAAATTATGTCGGTTGTTCGCCAAATAGAGGCGACACCCAGTACCTTTGGGCATCCGATCCGGCTCCGAGTCAGATCATGGAAGGGAACGCCCCTGTGAATATGCCTGCTTCGCTCCCCCAGGGACTGTCGCATGAGGCCGGTCGCTCGTCCCTGTCCGTAAATCGGATACAGCCAGCCTATGCACAGGTGGCCAGCCAGCTGCGGGATTTGATTGTCACCGGGCAAATTCAAACAGGGGATCATTTGCCCAATGAGTCAGAATTAGCAACGATTTTTGGGGTCAGCCGCAGCACGGTTCGGGAAGCTTTGCGATCACTCGCAGCCCAAAGTTTGGTTTACACCAAACGTGGGGTCACGGGCGGCACTTTCGTCGCGGAACTTGATGCGGAAACCGTGAGCGCGTACCTGCGCACCAGCTTAGGCCTGATGAGTGGATCGGCCGGTGTTTCCGTCGCCGAACTGCTGGAGACCCGAGCGGCCCTGGAGGTGCCCGCCACTCGACTAGCAGCAATACGTCGGACAGATGGCGCAATTACGGAAATGGAACAAAACTTGAGTATCAGCAACGTAGAGGATGAAGCGGTCCGGTACGCCAAGAATTCCCGCTTCCACGAATTAATTCTAGAGGCTTCCGGGAACCGCCTGCTGGGGCTGGTCGCTTCGCCAATCTTTGACGTGCTCAAATCCCGATTCCGGCGCGAGGGTGTAGAAAAGAACTACTGGGAACGAGTGGATAACGACCACCGCGAGATTTTCGGTCACATTGAGGCGGGGGATCCTGACGGTGCCGAATCCGCGATGCGGGCTCACCTACGCAGACTCGAATCGACTTACGAAGCCACGGACATTACGACGCACCTTTAAGGAAACCCGCCACTAAGAGTCAAGAACTCAAGTCTTCGTCAATAACTGCGTGGCATACCCATTCCCTGCGCAATGATGCTTCGCACGAGATCGTTATTAACCGGGCTGAACAGTTGAAGACGAGCATCCCGCAGGAATCTCTGCATGGCTGATTCCTCAGCAATGCCCATCGCACCCATGACTCGGGAAGCATGATCAACCAAGCGGCTCACGCATTCAGCGGCAACCAGTTTGGCCATTGCCGACTCTTGGGATGCTGGCAAGCCAGCATCTATCATCCGGGCTGCGTGCTCAACTAGCAGTGAGGCCGCGGTGAGTTCAGCTGCTGATTCAGCAAGTGGATGTTGCACAGCCTGATAACGGCTGATGGGTCCACCGAATGCCTCCCGTTCATTGACGTATCTCAGAACAAGATCCAGTGCACCATGTCCGATTCCCAAGCTGATCCCCGCCGACAGAACCCGTTCTACATCGAGGGTGCCGCGAAGTGCGTGCAATCCCCTACCGCGCTCCCCTACAATTGCATCCGCTGGCGCGATCGCGTCGGTGAAGAAAACTTCGCATGTACCTGCTGCCCGCATAATGGCTAGGTTCACTTTGTTCGCTTGAACACCAGGTTGGTCTGCGGGAACGATCATCAGTGATAGACCTGACGCCTGACTGCGGCCTTCTTCTGGTTTATCCGTGCGCGCAAGTACGAAGATCAAATCAGCTTCATTGGCCAGTGAAATCCACAATTTCTGTCCATTGATGCGCCATGAACCATCTTCAAATTTCGCTTGAGTCTTCAGCGCTAGCAGATCCGATCCACCACCCGGCTCGCTCAAGGCGTACGAGTAGATGCGTTCTCCCGAAGCAAGGCCGGCGATCAGGTCCGTGTGCTGGCCACTATCGATGATGGTGCGTCCCACCATCCCGCACAGCACATAATCAACTGCCATGGACGGGAAAACTCGAGCCAACTCACGCGTGACAATCGTAGATTCAGCCACGCCACCACCGCTGCCGCCACAATCCACGGGCATACCTAGTCCGAGCATTCCGTTCTCACCCAGCGTCTTCCAAACATCACGCAGGAAAGTTCGGTTGCGATCTGCCTCTGCGACACGCTCTTCAGGTAGGTGACGGCGGATCAATCCCTGCATGCTTTCCGTCAAGGCCAGTTCATGTTCTTCGCGAAAAGCGTGCAGAATGTCAGTCATTTTAAGCCTCCAAATTGTTGAGAGATTGCTCCCTGTTGCCACAAACCTTCTTGGGCGAGCACCTGCTCAATTCCATACATAACGGAAAGTACTCCGAGATCAGATCCGCGGCGACCCATAACCTGCAATCCGATCGGGAATCCGTCTTGGAGTCCGCACGGCAAACTACCCGCTGGTACACCTGCAATATTTGCCGCCATCGGGAAACGCGTGTGCGCTGTAGCCAACGGTTGCGTTTCGGATCCGAGATCAACAGGTGTGAAAGTGTCAGATCCCAATGGCGGAGGCAAACACGGCAAGGTGGGCGTAAGCAGAACCGGGGTCGATGCAAATAGGTTGTCAAACCATTGAGCAAGTTGCACTCGCACCCGTAGAGCCTGAAGGTGATCGGTGGCTGAAACGCTAGCCCCCGCTTCCAATAATTGCGCTACCTGAGGATCAAAAAGTTCCGGGTGTTTCATACGATCTTGATGAAACGCAGCGGATTCAGTCATCATCAGAATAAATCCAACAGCTTCCAATAGGTCAGGATCCGGCCACGGAACTTCGATGACTTTTACCCCACGTTGTTCAAGCGCAGAGACGGCTGCATCGAATGCGGTTCGAACCGAAGGGTGCATGGGCTCCAGAACCTGCCGAGGAATTCCAATCGTCGCAGGAAGTCCTGGAACCAGTGGAGTGCCTGGATTGGGTAATGCAGCGATTACTTTGTGCATAATCGCGACATCGGAGACGCTTCGTGCCATGGCACCAACATGATCAAGTGACCAAGCCAGCACGGCGACACTGTTAGTTGGGACGCTTCCGTAGGAACCCATGAATCCAACGGCACCGCAATAAGAAGCGGGAATTCGAACTGAACCCGCCGTGTCAGTACCAATTGCGCCGGGAACCATGCCCGCACCCAGTACTGCCCCAGATCCACCTGAGGACCCTCCCGGTATTCGATCCAATTGCCACGGGTTTCGAGTTGGCGGTGTCGTCCCGCCAAATGCATATTCGTGCGTGGTTGTTTTCCCCATGATAATCGCGCCGGCATCACGTAATCGAGTTATCGCGGGTGCATCGCTGTCAACTGCGTCAGGTAAACCGTGTCCGGATCCGCATAGTGTGGGCATTCCAGCAACGTCAACTAAGTCCTTAATACCGATAGGGATTCCCATAAGTGGTTTGTTTGGGTTGTTGGTTGCTAGAAGTGTGTCGCACTGTTCGGCTTGCTCAACGACGTTGGGTGCGATCGTGACCCAGCCGAGGACAAGTAGATCACGGTCATCGATTCGCTCGATGAGATCACGGACAAGTTCCCGTGCCGTGAGTGAGCCACCTGCGTAGGCTGCATGTAACTGAGTAATCGACGAATCAGCTGGAGCTACTTGCTCACTGGGCTGCGTACTAATAGCAATGGGAGTCTCAATTTCATGCTGAGCAATAGCTGCTAATCCTGGTTGAACCGAATCCTCAACGGGGATCGTATTAACCAGCTCCGTAAATTGGTCGAGAATGCTCATGGACTTGGCCATTGATAGCGGATGATTCCCGAATTGGAGTGTGCTTCAGATGCTGATAACTGCGGGTTATGACGCCACCTTCGATTCGTCACATCGACTTCATCGAATACTCCGATTGGTTCGTTTGGTTCGATTGGGTTGTCCCCTTGCCACGGCTCACACGTTGGCTTACTCAAAGGTGTTCCCCCAGAAGTCCACCGAGGCGCGCCACCAAACCAGGCCACGGCAAGTGCCCCATGCGGGGTAAACGTCTCCCTGCGGGTGACGCCTCCCGGCACGATGAACCCCTCCGTAGCCGCCCAGGTCTGGTCATCGAGAATTATTTCTCCATCGAGGACGAGCGCATGCTCGGCACAAGAGTATGTACCAGTGCCTCGTTTCCACCCCACGGGAAACTGCACCAGCAGGCAACTCGCCCGCGAGTCAGAATCGGCATGAAGGAGATAGGTGTGTAGCGGCAGATTGGCATCGGGCACCGGTGTTTCTGCCAACTTGAAGACCAACTCGTCCAGACTCGTCCACGAGCTTCCTGGCGCATTCATCCTGCAAGTATAAACGTCAGATATTTAAGATTATAGGCTTTTTACTCAATAGGTAGTCTGCTTTGTCACTGCCCAAACTAAACTCAGACAATGCTGTGTCCGCCGCAATGGTGTGATCCATTCCCCGGGCTAGCGCCAACCCGGGAGCGGGTCGAGCAAATGCTGGGGCGAAAACTCGGACATGAAAATGAGGTCATTGCGACCTTGCCCCCGTCAATGGGACAAGCAACCTGGTCAAATATTGCCGCTAACGCGGTCATTGCGGGTTGTGATCCCACTGACTTTTTGGCTGTCGTTGCTGCCGTGAGAGCTGTCGCACAACCCCGTTTTTTACTCGACCAGGTTGTTACCACCGTCCATGGGCTCTGGCCCATGGTTTTTCTCTCCGGCACACCTTCTTTGGGCCCAGACCGAGGCTGGGCTCGAGAAGGAGACGCTCTGTCCGGAAGCACCGGATCAGCAGCCCGAATCGCAAGGGCTCTTTCCCTCGTTCTGCGCAATATTGCGGGTGGGTCGCCCGAGGCTTTTGACGCCTCTACCATGGGTCGCCCCGGAAAGTTAATGTTTGGCTTTGCCGAGAACACCACGTTGTCGCCGTGGGATCCCTGGCATGTCCGTGCAGGTTGGGCGTCAACTGACTCGGTCGTGGCCACCTACGCAGCAGACTCAACTTTAAGTATCGCCGACATGGGACACGATGATCCTGACATTCTTTTGTCGACAATCACCGACAGCATCTCAATACCCGGAACCTACAACGCATTTTTCCGAAAGGATTTGTGGCTGCTCATGTCACCCACTCATGCATGGACGTTCGCAGGAGCCGGTTGGACCATTTCTGATCTTGCGCAAGCAATTTCAGAGCGAGCAACCCAACCATATGGTCGATTACGCGGTCGTGGACTTTTTGGCTTTATCGATACGCATCAAGCACCCGCATGGTTGCGTCCAGAGCCCAGTGACACCGACCTCATCAGTATTGTCGATGATCCACGGCGCGTTCAGATCGCCGTTGTCGGCGCACCTACCGGTGGATACACCACCGCGGTTTTTGGTAGCGGTGTCACAACTACGGAAAGAATCGAAGATGAGTAATCACACTGATCTGATTTCCCCTACATCTGTGCATCAATCTGTGCGGGGAAGTGCAGCACGCTCACCTCGCTTATCAGGTCACGTTGTGCTCAGCGACAGCATGCTCAATATCAGTGCTGGGTGGGGTGATTTGATAATGGACTCCGTTGCAGACGCAATTATTGAATCTATCTCCGGATCTGCTCTGCCAGCAGGCGTGTCAATAGAACGAATCAGGCGCCCACAAATTGGCGATCATCGCCCGCATGAATGGATCGAACACCTTGTTGCCGAAAATGTGGCTGCCGTTGTTGTCATTGCTGGGGATTGTGCGACGTGCACCTCGCGCGCACTGCGCGAGTGCATCCTCGCTGAAGATGCAGGCATCCCCGCGACAGCCGTTATCCCCCAAGCATTAAGCCAGATTATTCACGCAACCCTTGAGGCATGGGGGCGACCAGATCTTCGAGTCGCAACTTTCGAAACACCACTATTCGCACTTAAACGCGCTGATTTCCCCAAAGTAATGCAGTCCACTGCCTGTGAGGTCGTAAAAATCTTGACCTCACCCTGAAGTCAGTTACCGGTTAACTCGGCAATCATTTTAAGTATCTGGGTTTGACTTGAACGTGTGTCTTCTGCTGAGAGTCCATGTGTTGGAGGCGTGATCTTGATCGTGGTTGCAGAACCTTCGTAGGCCGCTATTCTCTCCATCGCTTGATCGGGTGTGCCCGCCACCGTCAGTGCATCGACCATGTGATCAGGAACATAATCGCCGAGATAATCCGCACCGATGCCACTCCGGAATGCTTCAATCACAGTTGCTTGCTCCTTAGCCAAGTCGTGGAAATCAAAGAAGTCTTCATAGGTCTTGACCGACGCATAAAAACCAACTGTTCCCGCTGCCCAGCGGCGCGCTCGTGCACCATCGGAGTCAACAGCACACAGTGCAGAGACAACAACATCGACGCTATCCTTGGGACGTTCTGCGCGTTCCATACCTTCGCGTAACCATGGGACGAGTTGTTCGTCCAGGTAGCGTGGACTGCACAGTTCATGGCTAATCCAGCCATCACCGATTTCGCCGACCAACTTAGTCATCGCTGGTCCCATGGCACCTAAATAGATCGGGATGTTTGTTCGGGCTTGGACAAATGGACGCTCATAACCGCGGATGTGCATCGGCTCATACTCGCCAGGGAGATCAATGGTGTCGCCGGTTCGAGCTGAAGCGATGAAAGCCCGGATGTTGCGCACAGTTTCCCGCATGTGGCCAACAGGCTTACCCCAACGCGCGTTGTGCCATAACTCATTAAGCCGCTGCACTCCTGAACCAAGACCGAGGATAAAGCGACCCTGCGTCATTTCGTCAAGATCCATAGCTTCCAGAGCGGTAACCATCGGGCTGCGGGTAAAAGCAAGTGCGATCGCTGTTCCCACGGTGGCCTGGTCGGTCGCCGCAGCAATAGCCGCCGCCGAAATAGTGGCGCTGCGATGGAGCTCGGGCACCCAGAGAACTTCGGCACCCGCAGCCTCCGCCGCTTGGGCGGCCGCGACCATTTCGTCCATGGTCTCGCCCCACGGGCCGTAACTGATTTTCAGGTTCATGGATTCTCCCTCAAGTGGCCTCTCAAGTGCCCGACGAACCCACAATAAAACGTCTGAGGTTTCCTGTCAACGTAGTTCGAGAATTACGCCGCTTGCCAAAACTGCTGTTGCAACAGACCCTCGGGTCGTGGGTACGGGATCGGAAACATCGAGATTGAAATCACGAAGGGCACCAATCGCTTCATCGAGATCTGCGAAGGGCATGGGCGCGATGACGTGCGGGATACCCGCACTGAGCGTTTCACCGCCAATACTCTCCAATAATTCAAAACGTGCACTGCGCCGGCTTGGACCACGCATGAGCACCATCTGAAATGCACTGCCCGGTGGCAAGTCGAGTAGTCGCTCAACTTCTGGACCTGAGAATGTCTCATCCATGGCAATGTCAGCACCAAGGCCATCGACCATCGCTGCACGGGGAGCATCGATGGAGTCGACGACGACGACAAAGGCGACCATCTCACTAGTATCTTCAGAGTCATCGACCCCTAGCACGCATCTATGTTGGCCAGGAATGTATTCAACCAGTGCATGGATAAGGCCTTGGGGCCCTTCCAACATCACCTCTGTGACTTCAAAATCCTGACCAAAGAGTGGGTACTTCTGCGGTTCAGATCGAAATGTCCAGCCAAGGTCTTTGATCCGCTTCACGCTGGCCTTCATATCTCGGACATAAAAGTCCCATGCGTATGGTCCCGGCCGATTGGGCAATCTCCCGCCGTGAACAACGGGCAATTCTGGGACACTGACAATCCGGATTCCACCACCGTGTGCCCGCGGTTTCCCCAGCTCAACAACCTGCAGATCTGGTCCGGTGGGAAGTTTCCACACCTGGCGCCAGGGGTGTGCGGGCCACACCGATTCCGAGATCACCTCAAATCCCAAGCCGTCTCGGTAGAGAGCGACCGCTTGAGCCGCTTCAGGGGTGCACAATGTGACGGGATCAACACCATCGAAGACCGGATTTTTAGAATTTGCTTTCTCACTCACAGACTAAACACTACATTAAGCACATCGATACTCACCCTTAACTTCTGAATGGAGAAAGACATGGCGCTCACCTTTAACCCTTCAAACCCCACTGCACTGGTGGTGATTGATATGCAAAATGGCTTCTGCGACCAAAAGGGCTCTGTCGCGCAGATTGGGCTTGACATCAGTATGTGTGAAGCAGCAATTCCCAACTGCGAGCGTCTTGTCAAAGCTGCGCATAAGGCTGGTGTTCAAGTGATTTACACGCGTTTTGTTTACCGAACCGACTACACGGATGGTGGCGTAGTTGTTCAACACTTGATTCCAGCACTTGCTGAAGTGAATTCACTCGCCGAAGGAAGTTGGGATGCGGATATCATCCCGAGTTTGGTTCCCGAACCCCAAGACATCATCATTGATAAAAATCGGTACAGCGCCTTCTATGGGACTCGGTTAGAAACGTATCTCACCAGCATGGGCATACATCAACTTGTGTTGTGCGGGGTTACCACCAACATGTGCGTTGAAACAACAGCCCGTGATGCAAGTGCTCGCGACTATCACACTTTCATTGCCGGAGATGCATGCGGAGAACTCGAACGCCACCGCCATGACGTCGCTCTGCAAACACTTGGATTTGGATTTGGTGCGGTAACCACCACAGACGACATTATTAATGAATGGTCTGCAAAGGAATAAGTCGGCGCAGCCAACCAGCGAGCCAACGAACTCGCACCCACGCAGGGGACATGCACAGATGTCCACTTCCCTGTGCGGGTGCGAGTTGTTTTCTTTGGAAGAACCTATGTTAAGCCTGCCACTTCGGATCTAATGGCTCAGGTCGTGGGGTACTCAAAAGGGCTGAATCTCGCTTGTGCACCATAAATGTGCGCTTGAAGGAGCAAACTTCATTACCGTGTTGGTTCAGGGTACGGGTTCGGACCGACACAACACCTGCGTGAGGTCGCGATGATGACTCACGCTTTTCCAAGACCAATGACTCTGACCAAATAGTGTCATCGGCATAAACAGGGTGAGTCATCTTGATTTCATCCCATCCCAGATTCGCAATCGCGTTTTGAGTGAGGTCGGTGACGCTCTGACCGGATGCAATCGCCAGGGTGAGCGGTGATACGACAAGGGGTTTGCCGAACTCGGCTTGGTTGCCATACTCCACATTGAAGTGCAATTCATTTGTATTCATGGTTAACAAGGTGAACCATGTGTTGTCAGTCTGGGTGATGGTTCTGCCAAGTGGGTGTTTATAGATGTCACCAACCTCGAAGTCTTCGAAGAATCGACCCTTCCACCCTTCAACATTGCGAGTGTCCACGATATTCATTTCCCTTCTGGATCTATCCCATAACTACTAATGTTTAATGTCTGACATTAACCGCAATTGATGTCTGGTGTCGGGTTTTCGGCCAAGTTTGGGCTGAAAAACCGCAAGTTGAAATAGCCCCGAGGTGTGCCACATAATTTTGAGGATTAGCAAAAGAAAATGGGCCCCCAGGTGGAGGCCCATCGCCTTGCACGTGGCAGATAGTGGATTCGAACCACTGAAGGTAAAACCGACGGATTTACAGTCCGCTCCCATTGGCCGCTCGGGCAATCTGCCGTAATGCCTGCCAAACAATACATGTGTCGATACTCGCGGGTGCAGTTGGTTGGCACAGGCCAGGTATTCGTTAGATTGGCCCAACGGAAAGGAATAAACCATGGCGGATAGCAGTTTTGACATTGTCTCAGAGGTCGACCACCAAGAGGCCGATAACGCACTTAATCAGACAGCTAAGGAACTCTCCCAACGCTTTGATTTCAAGAACACCGATACAACGATCGAGTGGAAGGGTGAGACCGATATTGAGCTCACCAGCAGCACCGAGGATCGAGTGGTCGCGGCTCTGGATGTGTTCAAGGAAAAAATCATTAAGCGTGGAATCAGCCTTAAAGCATTTACCGCGGGTGAACCTCGTTCATCGGGCAAGGTGTACAAGCTCAATGGTTCTTTCAATAACGGGATCAGCCAGGAGCATGCCAAGAAGCTGTCCAAATTGATCCGAGACGAAGGACCTAAGGCCGTTAAGACCCAGGTTCAAGGTGATGAATTACGGGTAACAAGTAAGAACCGTGATGATCTACAGGCTGTAATTGCCTTGATTAATGGCGCGGACCTCGACTTTGCCGTGCAGTTTACGAACTACCGCTAGGTCCAAGTTCTTCAATTCCTAAGAGCATGTCCTCACGGTTGTTGGTGACAAGAGCCCGATGTTCATCCCATGCGAGTGCGTCAAATGGGCAAACGTCGATACACACTCCGCAATACATGCACAATGAATAATCGATCTCGAATGAGTCGAGAACGTTTACTTTTTTGGGTCGTCGTGCGCCTTCCTCGGTCACGTCGACCGTGTGCGAATCCAAATGGATGCACCAAGCGGGGCACTCTCGGACACACAACATGCACGATGTGCATTTGTCTTCGATCAAAGCAATGAACGAATGTTTCATGACTGAAGCCAATTATCGGGAACGCCTGGCGGTCGTTGGCGGCGCCGGGATGCATTTCCCACTTTGCGGCCATCTTCTTTGATCTCAGGTTCGGCGCCCCCCGGCCATGGAGTCAATACTCGTGCGGCCAAAACTGTTGACTTGCGCAGTGGTGGTCGGCCTAAATTCTCGTGCCGTAAAAGTGGCTTGACGGATCCACCGGTGAATTGGATTCCAAACATCTCCGCGCATTCACGTTCATACCATTGCGCTGCCGGAATTAAGTCAATGATGCTGGGTAATTCGTCTAATACTTGGGTAGTAATAAAATGAGAATTCGATAGGTCCTTCGTCGCAAGGTGTGCGACTACTTCA
>JBIIOS010000176.1:0-3688 GCA_044336805.1 Candidatus Nanopelagicales bacterium | reverse complement strand
CCCGGGTGTAGAGCCTGATTCTGATATTCCGGTCTGCCACGCAATGGTGTGCTGGTACCCCTGGACAACATTCGGTCCCTACAACGAGGCATGGATCTGTGTTCGAGTGAAAGTCAATGGAGTTCGGTACTGGTACATGCCGGTGATTTATACGGATAATGAAGCTCCGCTAGCAGCAGGACGCGAGATCTGGGGTTACCCAAAGAAGTTGGCCACGTTGAAATGGGACTGGGGCGGCACCGCACAGGGCGGAACTTACGGTGAGCAGTTAGTTTTCACCGTTGATCGTCCAGCCAGTCAGAGGATCATGACGTACACCTTCGCACCCGAGCGAGTTGCTGATCCCAGTGAACTTGAAGTGCTGCCCTTCCTTTCGTTGCGGCACATCCCACCGTCAGAAGCTGGTCGTAAGCCCGCTGCATCTGAGTTGGTCGCGTTAGAGGTTGCATCCTCTCTCTATACCGCAGCCGACGGCCGCCCCGAGTTGTACTCCGGCCGCGGTTCGGTCACTTTCCCATCCCGGAGTACGACAGATCCGTGGCACTTATTTGAAGCAGGAAAAATAATCAGCACCGTTTGGGCAAATGTGGACTTCTCACTTCCACTTGGGGTTGTGGTGAAAGATTACGTTGCCGAAGGCCTCGCCTAAAAAAGAATAAAAGTACAGATTCACCTGTTAACAGAGTTCAACCAACAATAACCCTTGACATCAATGTGGATTGATCATATGTTTCGCGATCATCTGGATTGATGTGCTAACCGACTAGTAAGTCTGGAGTCAACTGTGGAGTCCTTGATCACATACGCCCTTGTAGGACTGGGGATCGGTTCCTTGTACGTTCTGGCAGCCCAGGGATTAATCGTGATCTTCAGGGGCTCCGGGGTGCTGAACCTTGGCCTCGGAGCGGTTGGCATGGTCGGGGCATACATGGCTTGGGATCTGACCAAGGGCAAATTCCTCGTCTGGGAAGTTCCTATTCCTCCGTTCTGGATCGGACTAATTGTTGGCATTCTGGTTTCTGCAGGCATAGGCGCACTTGTCCAATTCTTTATCATCCGACCGCTTGCGGGGCGATCCGCTTTGGTCAAGGTGATTGCAACTCTGGGTGTGCTTCTCACCCTGCAGGCGCTGGTAATCCTGCGCTGGACTTCGGTTGCACAAGTACCCACCTCACCGTTCCCCAACGACTTGATTGATGTACTGGGAGCACGCATCAATCTTGACAAGTTCATCTTGTTAGGTATCGCCATTTTGATAACGGCTGGTCTGTACCTGTTTTATCGGTATACCCGCTTCGGGCTCAGCACAACCGCAGTTGCGGAGAATGAAACGGTTGCAGCCTCGCTTGGATTGTCGCCCAACCGGGTGGCCTTGCTCAACTGGGCGATCGGCAGCGGCTTAGCCGGACTGTTCGCCATCCTGATCGCTCCTACGGTGACGTTACAACCGGTGGTAATGACAAACCTTGTTCTGGCTGCAACTTCGGTCGCACTTGTCGCCGGCTTCAGGTCGTTCCCAATTGCGCTTCTCGCCGGACTACTTATCGGAATGGCGCAAACAATCGTTCAAGGTCAGATCACAGGTATTCCGGGGATCGGGAACGCGGTCCCGTTCCTGTTCATCGTTTTGTGGCTGACTTTCCGTGGACAGGGCATCCCGGCGCGCGACTTTGTCATGCAGCGTCTCCCTTCCGTCGGCACGGGGCGCATGCGATGGCCACTCATCTTGGCTGCTCTAGTTGTGGTCCTCAGCATGGCCTTCTCCGTTTCAAACGTTTGGCTCGACGGTTTGATCATCACGTTGGCAGCAGCAATCATGATGCTCTCCGTCATCGTCATCACCGGTTATGCCGGTCAACTGTCGCTTGCGCAGTTTGCGATCGGTATTTTCGGTGCGTGGGTTGCTGGCCGACTCGCCGCGACCCAAGGGTGGCCGTTCCTACTGGTTCTTCTCATCGGTGTTCTGGCGACTATCCCCCTTGGACTACTTTTCGCCCTCCCGGCGGTGCGCACCCGTGGTATCAACTTGGCAATCGTGACTTTGGGCCTTGGAACAGTTATGTACGTCTCTATCTTTAATAACCAGAACCTCACGGGTGGAACCGAAGGTACCGTGATCGCTGAACCAACAATTTTCGGATGGAACATTTGGTCTGCATCAAACCCTCTTAACTACTTTATTGTCGTATTAGTTTTTCTCATGTTGATGCTCCTCATGGTGAGCAATCTTCGACGAGGCAGATCTGGTCGACGTCTCCTTGCTGTGCGCGCTAATGAACGTGCGGCTGCGGCTCTGGGCATCAATGTCACTAGCGCCAAGCTGTATGCATTTGGTGTAGCCGCGGGTATCGCCGCGGTGGGTGGCGTTCTCTATGCATTCCGTAATACTTCGATCAGGTTTGGTAATTACGACAACTTCGGCTCCATTTCGTTAATTGCTGACTCGATGATCGGTGGTATCGGTTACCTCGGTGGCGCGGTCATGGGCGGGACCCTTTTTGGTGGAGCTTTCAACAGCCGGATCTTGAACTCACTGGGTGATGGAATCGAGGCGTATATCCCGTTGATTAGTGGTGTAGGACTGCTTTTGATGGTGCTCCTGAACCAAGACGGCATCGTCAAGGAATTGATGAACAACTCAGCCCTGGTGAAGAAATACCTCCGCGAGGGTGGTTCGGTTGGCAAACGCCTGATGATCCCCGTGGTGGGACTCTTCCTGACTATTTCAGTACTCCTTTATGACCAGCAGGATGAGTGGTGGAATGTGTTCCGCCTCACCGTTGGGCTGACCACCCTCGCATTGGCGGTTGGACTCCTGCGAAGGGATCCCCGCGGCATTAGCGCTCGAGTAATTTTTGCACTGATCGCTGCCTGGGTTCTCGCCAGTCAGCAATGGTCAGCGGTCTACATCCTTATGTACATCACGATGGCTATCGCGACCCTGATCCTTCTTGAGCGTGGCCCTTTCGCACAACCAAGAATTATTCGTTTATCACTCCTAATCCCCTTTATCGGTGCACTCATCATTTATTTTGTTGAGCCAAGCCCTGACCGACTTGCACTTGCACTCGTTTTGGTCACTCAGTTGGTGGCCGTTTGGGGAGTGGCGTGCGGTGAACGAATCAGCGTTGTCCAGGAAGGCCTCGCCCTTCTCATCCCCGTTGTTGTGGCCGGCATTCTGTTCCTTGCGGCTGAACAGGTTCCACTGTCAACCTTCTTAATCCTTGTGGGCCAGGTTCCCCTCGTTGCAGTAATTGCATGGCGACATCGCACCGTCAATATTGGTGTGGGCGTCCTGGTCATGGCGCTGCCGGTTCTCGCGTCATTGGGCTTCTTACTACTTGATGCTCGAGCAATGGCAGTGATTGCACTTCTGGTAGCTCAACTCACCTTTGTCGTTGCAATCCTGCGGACGCAGACGACCCCTCGACTACGAATGAATATGTTCGTTGTTGGAGAGGCCGTACTGGGTGCAATTCTTTTCTACATGCTCACTATGTGGCCGGTAGCAGTTGCCTTCGCTTTACTCGCTGTCATAAAGCTCGTACGTGGACCTAAGGCCGATCAACCCATCACCTATTCAGTGCCCGAGATCGGTGAGATTGTCAAAGTTCCACCTCGAACGCTGGTGACAAAGGGACTCACGGTCCGATACGGCGGCACGGTTGCCGTCAACTCGGTGGACCTC
>JBIIOS010000134.1:0-4851 GCA_044336805.1 Candidatus Nanopelagicales bacterium | reverse complement strand
AACAACCAAGCGTGCTCGCGCTGGAGTAGGGCGTTCTTTTCAAGCACTTGAACTCTTCGAAGACGTTTCTGTGATTGACAATTTGCGTGCGGCCAGCGATCCACGGGATTTCATGTCCTATTTCAGGGATCTGATCTTCCCGGTGGAAGCACAGTTGTCGGGGGCGGCCGCAAGTGCGATCCGCGATTTTGATCTCGTCGACGACTTGGGTCTGGGGGTTGACGGACTTTCTTACGGCAAACGACGTCTGCTGGCAATCGCGAGAGCGGTGGCTGCCAATCCGAGTGTGCTGCTCCTCGACGAACCTGCGGCTGGGTTGAACGACCATGAAACACGGGAGCTTGCAACCCTTGTTGTTCGTTTGGCGAAAGAGTGGGGCATGGCGATCTTGCTTGTCGAGCATGATGTCAACTTCGTCATGTCGGTCTGTGACGACATAACTGTTCTTGACTTTGGTACCAAAATCAGTGACGGTACGCCAGCCGAGGTCCGCGCAGATCCAGCGGTGATTAATGCTTACCTGGGTCAAGAAGACGAATCAGGTGACCACGAAACCGGGGTAATGGCTACAGAGAAGGAGGTGCAATCATGACTGATACGAACCGAGTTCTGAACGCGGAAAACATGACGGCCGGTTATTTTGGGCAGGCCGTAATCCGTGAACTCAACTTCTCCGTGGCATCGGGCGAAGTTGTCTGCCTGTTAGGTCCAAACGGCGCGGGAAAGACAACCACCATGATGACCCTGGCCGGCATGGTTCCATTAATGTCAGGCTCGGTCGAGATGTTTGGTAGTACCACGAATGAACCGTTGTATCGGCGAGCACGTGGGGGCCTCTCATTTGTCACAGAGGAGCGGTCGATCATCCGATCATTGTCACTTGCGGACAACATCCGTCTCGCTCGAGTTTCCCAAGAGTCGGTGACCGATTTGTTTCCGGAATTGAATTCCCGGATCCACACTCGCGCCGGATTGCTTTCCGGTGGTGAACAGCAGATGTTGAGTCTAGGACGAGCTCTCGCGCGAGAGCCCCGACTTCTGTTAGCCGACGAACTGTCCCTGGGCCTGGCACCGTTAATCGTTGACCGTCTTTTGCAGGCGGTCCGATCTGCAGCAGATGAGCGTGGCACAGCAGTTTTGATGGTCGAGCAACATGCCCGCAAGGCATTGCGATATGCCGACCGAGCGCTGGTGATGCAACGGGGAAACATCGTTCTGTCACTTAGCGGTGAAGAGGCACGGGCTCGGATCGGCGAGATCGAGGACTCGTATCTATCGGGCGCTACCGGCGAGGATGCGGCTTAATCACGTAGATCCAGTCACGTAGAAGGGTAGACGTCGGATCATCAAAAGGTTGAAAAAGGACGAAACGGACATTTATAACATTTTAAATAACATTTCAGCCACATTGACCATGTTTATCGCGCAAAGAGCCGATGTCTTACCTAAGTTATGCCATGACGAGTCACTGGCGACAGGCCAGTGGACGTATTACAAGTAGAGGAATGCGAATGAGCCAAATGCAACGGGCCCGCATCACGGGCCGTCGTCGAATAGTTTCGATCGTAGCAACAGCAGCAGTTTCAGCGCTGATACTCGCCGGATGTAGCAGTTCCAGTGACTCAACTGACACTGCAGCAACTGAGACGGCAGCAGCTTCTGAATCAGCAGCCGCGGAAAGCCCAGCTGAACTTACGGGCGAGCCAGTAAAGACAATGACGATCACGGACATCAACTCTCCAGGAGCCGTCTACCCCAACATCCACATTTCAGCTGATGCCGCACAGGAATACATCAATGCAACCGGTGGAATCAACGGACGTCCACTTGAGGTTATCAATTGCGATAGCCAAGGAACCGCTGACGGCGCTGCCACATGTGCACGCCAGGCCACAACCGATGGTGTCGTTGCTGTAGTCGGTAGCTTCAACTTCAGCCCAGATGCAATGATCGAAGTTCTCGAGCCTGCAGGCATCGCATACTTCGGTGAGTGCTGTGCACTTGGTGCCAAGGAGAACACGAGCAAGGCAGCGTTCCCCTTCGGTTCAATCCAGATGTACGGAGTTGGCGAAGTTAAGAAGGCCATCGAAGATGGTTGCATGAACATCAAGGGCCTGATCATCGAGGGTGCTGAGTCGTTCTGGCCACCAATGCAGGAGGCTGCTCTTCGTCTTGGTGCCGCGGACAAACTCAACCCAGAGTATGTAATTCAGCCGGGTACGGTTCAAGATCAGTCCGCTCAGGTAGCACAGCTACTTGAAGGTGGCACCGACTGCGTAGTCTCTGTTACATCTGAGACCCCACTGACCGCGTTCATGGTCGCTTGGGATGCTGCGCAGCCAACCGCCAAGTTCTACGGACCTCAGGGCAACCTGAACAAGATCTCGGCCGCAGGACATGAGGAAATTTTGGAAGGTTCCACGGTTGTTGGAGTCTATCCAGACATTGCCTGCCCCGTATGGGACGACTACCGCGCCAGCCTCGAAGTAATCTCCGCTGACCCAGCACAGGATTACAACAGCCTTGGTGGACTCGGTACCTGGGCCGCTTACATGGGCTTCAGGCAGGTTGCAGAGACAGTTGAACCAGCTGACACTCTCGATGCCGCAACGTTCATGGCTGCTGCTAGCACAGCCAAGATCGACCTACCCGGAATGCTCCCACCACTTGACTTCACACAAGAGTGGACCGCATACCCAGGTCTGGCTCGTATGGTGAACCAGTCGGTTGTGTACTCACAAATCCAGAATGGTGACGTTGTGCCACTGGGTGAGTGCGGCGTATTCGACGATGTCTCAGGACTCGTGGAAGCACAAAGCTAAACCAGCAACAGTATGAACCGATGGCCTGGATTCCTTATGGAACCCAGGCCATCGGTCTTTTTGAGCCAACAGTTACCGGTGGAATTCACAAATGTTGAAAGGCAAAAATAATGAAAACAAATAGAGAGTGGATCCTTCGTCGACGACCTGAGGGCCCGTGTGTTGTTGACGACTTTGAGTACCGCGAAAGTGAATTTGTACATCCGGCCCTACAGCCAGGACACATACTTGTGCACAACTCTGTTTTCCTATGCGCACCAACGTTGCGAAACTGGATGGATGCCCCCAGTAATAGCCTGTATCCCTCAATTGATCTCGGGGCACCGGTATTGGCCACAACGGCGGGCCGAGTCCTTGAATCGACCGATGATCGATTCCCGGTTGGATCTCGTGTCACCATGATTGGGCACTGGCAGGAATACGACCTCGTGAATAGTGCAGTGTGGCCGGTCCGGGCGGTCCCCGAGGGACAGGATCTCATTGAAGCCATGGGCCCCATGGGAATGAATGCTCTCACCGCTTATTTTGGTGTGACTGCTGTTGGCCGTCCGCTTGCTGGAGAAACCATGCTCGTCTCGGGTGCTGCGGGTTCAACCGGATCCGTCGCAGCGCAGATTGGACGAATATTGGGTTGCCGGGTTGTTGGAATTGCCGGAGGACCAGAGAAATGTGATTGGCTCATTAATGAACTTGGCCTCGATGCAGCGATTGATTACCGAGCCGGAAACCTGGTAGAGCAGATCCACACGACATGTCCCAACGGGGTTGATGTCTTTTTTGACAACGTTGGCGGTGAGATCCTTCAGGCGGCGGTCGAGAATATCAACAAGTTCGGTCGGATCGTGTTGTGCGGGCAGATTGCCGGCTACAACGAGAGCCGGCCGGTTCAGGGTCCCACGAACATGATGCGATTCGTGTACGGCAGCGTGCGGATGCAGGGCTTCCTACTAGGTGACTACGAAGACGAATTACCCAGGGCTCGCACGGAAATGGCGATGTGGATTAATGAAGGGCGCCTCAAACATCGAGAAGATGTCCGAACGGGTTTTGAGAATATTCCAACGATCTACGGTGAAATATTCTCGGGCAGCAACGAAGGAACTTTGTTAATCGTGACAGATGAAGACGCATACGCAACAAGTTAGCTTTCTCACCATCACTGGTTCAAAGTGACTGGTTCAAAGTCACTGGTTCTTAGTTACTGTTTCAAACGAGCGGGTAGTTCGGCAACGAAGGCGTCGGCTGCCCGCTCGATCATTTCCAGAACAAGGGTGAATCCTTCTTCTTTGTCGTAGTACGGATCGGGGACATCCAGGTCAGGGTGCACCTCCCCGAGATGAACGAGTTCGGGATCGAAACTTCGCATCATGTACAACTCGGGCTCATGCCCACTTTCACGGATAAGCACCTCGACATTTGCGTAATTGCTTTGATCCATTACCAAAATTATGTCGAGCTCTGCCATCCAACTTGAAGTGATCTGCCGTGCCGTGTGGTTCAGTTCGTATCCATTTTGGTTAAGAATCGCTTGAGATCTGGGATCTGCTTGGTATCCGATATGCCAATCACCGGTGCCGGCCGAGTCAACGACCACCAGATCGCTAAGTCCCGCCCGATCAATGCGGTCTCGCAAAACGGCTTCTGCAATCGGCGAACGACAAATATTGCCCAGACATACAGCTGTTATTCGCAATGGTTGTTTACTCGTGAAGGCAGACACCATGGCAGCCTAGTAAAAAGATTTTTCTCCACAGGGTGTGGACGCCATTCTGTGAGGAAAAAACCAGAAATCATCAAAAATAGTTGACTTTTCCCCAGGTTATCCCGGATCGATCCACTAGTTGGAGGGGTGAGTCCACAGGGAACCCACAGTTGCGCTCACAGGGGAAATGGACACGGCGGTGCGTGGACCCTAACGTCAGACCTTGGGTGTTTACTGTTTGAAGTACCGGGGAAGGAAAGGGCAGCGTTGAGCGTTTCTGAGCTACACATCCCAGAAGAACCGCGGGACTCTGCCTATTCCCGCACA
>JBIIOS010000083.1:0-8731 GCA_044336805.1 Candidatus Nanopelagicales bacterium | reverse complement strand
AGTGCACAGGAACAAAACCACGGGGCGCTCATCAGAACTCTTACCTTCGACTTTAGCCAGTGCAGTCAATCGCTCGCGTGCGAAACGTTCCGCAAACATCGGCAAATAGGTGTCATTGGTTATGCGAGTACCGAATTCGTCGTAGGAAGAAATTAGGAATCGCTCGATCGTCTCGGCGTTGTACATGCCGTCGAAGTCTTTTTGAAGAAGAAGTGATGACGAGCGCAGGGTACTGACATGCAACTCGGGGATGTTGTCGTGGAAATGCGTAGTGTTCATCATTGTGCCTTTCTTGATTGTTTGTTGTGGCAAAAGGACGTTCGCGATGCCAAGTGAGTGACTCGCCCACGCAATTCGTCTACAGCGGTGTTAAATGCTGTGTCGGTGCCAACGGCGGCTGGGTCAGGAATAGACCAATGGATGCGGTGGTTATTCATCTCGCCAAGCTCTTCATTTACCGAGTCACATACAGAGACGACCACGTCATCTGGTCCAACAACATCTTCGATTCGTTGCGGAACACTCACAAGAATGTCGAGTCCGTAACGGTCGGCTGCCTTTCGCGCACGCGGATTGATTTGCTGAGCAGGATGGGTGCCCGCTGAAGCACTGGGAACATCGCTCGACTCACGCCACAAAGCCTCGGCCAGTACAGATCGGGCGGAGTTGTGCGTGCAAACAAAAACCACACGTGGGGCGGAAATTTTGGCGGCCTCAGGCAGTACTCCCTCCATCGCGCCATCTATTGCTTGCAGGTAAGTGCGACGGCGATCACTCTGTGAATGCACGCGCTGAACAAGTCCTGCCGCAAGGAGAACTTTGATGTGGTGAGCCAGTAGGTTGCCTGGAACATCGAGCAGTTCAGACATGGCGTCGGGAGATAGATCCTGAACGCCCAGCAATTCCATGATTCCCAGCCGGGTCGGGTCTCCTAAAGCAGCCAGAACTCGAGCCCGGTGCTCGCGCGTGCCTGAGGCTCCAATATTCTTTAGGTCAGTATTCATTGACTCAATAATTACTGATCTAAGTTGCGATGTCAAGAGCATCACCCGTTATTGAGGAAGGTTACGATGAACCACATGTTGGTGAGACGAGCAGCTGCCGAATTTCTTGGCACCGGCGTCCTTGTTGCAACAGTTGTTGGCTCGGGAATCATGGGCACACTGCTCAGTGACAACCTCGCCGTCACTTTGCTCATTAATGCACTGGCAACAGTTGCCGTACTTGCGGTTCTGATCTGGGCTTTCGGGCCTATCTCTGGCGCACACTTCAATCCCGTGGTTTCTGGTGTTGAAATGGTGCGGCGTGAAATGCCAATACTCGAGGGCGTCATTTACATTGTGGCTCAGGTGATCGGAGCTTGTGCGGGAGCAATCCTGGCAAACCTAATGTTCGCTTTGCCCGCAGTGAACGTATCTACTAACGAACGCACCGGCAGCAATATTTGGCTTGGTGAGATCGTGGCCACAGCGGGGCTGTTGCTGGTCATCGGCGCACTCACCCGCACTGGTCGCGGCACATTAGGTGCAGCGCTCGTGCCGGCGTGGATCGGTGCGGCTTACTTCTTCACCTCCTCAACGTCTTTCGCTAACCCTGCGGTCACTGTCGGGCGCTCACTCACAGACACCTTCTCGGGAATAGCACCAGCATCGGTGCCTTTGTTCATTGTCTTTCAGATCGTGGGCGCAGCAGTTGGCGCACTGCTCACCGAGTATTTCTATCCGCGCCGCGGGGTTGACCCAGAGCCCCTGGATCTACCCAAGCCAATCCATAAAGGTCCACACGATTAATTCAATGCATCCACTAGTTTGATGTATCCACCTGAAAGTGAGAATGAACGATGGCCAATCTGCCTACCGTCTTGTTCGTCTGTGTCCACAACGCCGGTCGCTCCCAGATGGCTGCCGCTTATCTACAGCACCTTGCCGGTGATCGCATCGAGGTGCTTTCCGCTGGATCAGCTCCAGCAAATGAAGTGAACCCCGCCGCAATTGCAGCAATGCTTGAAGAAGGCATTGATATGAGTGCTGAGCAACCAAAGATTCTTACTGACGAAGCAGTTCAGGCATCTGACGTAGTTATCACTATGGGTTGCGGTGATACCTGCAAGTTTTACCCAGGCAAGCGCTACGAAGACTGGGTTCTCGAAGACCCTGCAGGACAAGGAATTGATTCCGTTCGACCAATCCGCGATGAAATTCGGCGACGTGTTGAAGAGCTCATCGCCGAACTCGCGCCGGAATCCCCCTTGGCATAACAAGGGTGCAGATATCCCCCGTCACAACCTTGCAAACGACCATATGACTTTTGCCAATGACGAAACCGTTCGCGCCTTCTTGCAGGTTGCTGGTTCCGAGGGTCTGCCCTTGATCACAGTCGATGGTGTGCTTTCGCATTTCTGCGTAAAGCCTTTGGAACCCGATGCGCTCATGTCACCTAGTTATTGATCCGTGATGTCTTCTTGGGTCAGGCAACCGATGGGATTTTGGGCGGCGAGACTGTAGAGAGAAGGGTCATTGCGAATCGAGATCCAGGCATTTTCAATCGATGTCAGCACACTCGTCATCGATGTCTTCTTGCTCGGAGCCAGATAATTAGCGAGGCAGGCGTGCCAAGGAACATTGCTACCCACTTTAGAGAAGAAGACCCCGGTCTCGAGGATTCCCATTCCTATGGCTTTCCAGTTCGAGTTGAAGTCGCCAACCGTGGCAAGACGCTGCCCGGCTTTTACTTTGTCGCCAACCTTCACTACAGGGTTAATCACATGCTCATGCTCGAAGAGAATTGGTGCACCCCCGGTCTGGCAAGCCATGCCTTTCGGAGCGACCCGGACGCTGTAGTCGTTGCTGTATAGCTGCGGAACGTCGCACACAGTTCCGTCTAGCATTGAGATAACCGGGGTTCCGAGCGGCGCAATAAACGTCATCTGTGGTTCCGTTTTTTTATCTTGCACCCAATCGCCGTAGAGGATAACTATTCTACTGTAAGCCGCGGTGTCTGTTGGATTGCTAAAGGTGGGCGGCGTGACACCTGCGAGCTGCATCACCCCTGCTTTACCGGTTGCCGCGTCGTAGGGGTCAAGCGCAAGGCCCCAGTTCTGGATCACCTTTGGAATATCCGCATTCGACTTAATGGTGCTCGAACTACCACCGCTTGCACCTTCCGAAGAAACCTTGACCCAAACGAGCTTTCCGCCTTTCTTCACGCATCGAAGAGCGCTGTTCGAACCGTTGATCTCGATGCCCGCCTTGGGGCATTTGGCTCCAGGCTTCGGCGCTGCCTGCACTGACGGTGTAATCACCGCGGCGGTAAGCACCACGAATAACGTACTGAAAGCAGCTAGAAATCCAATCCGATGTACCCGCATGAGCTCTCCCAAGGGTTGATTTGCCCGATATTAAAACCACTAGCTGAAAAATTCAATGGGATAAGGGAAATTTCTGAGGTAATTCGAAGATCTTGAGCCCATGCCGGCGTGCGCGGAGGAAACCAACGGGCACCGGTTACATGTAACGCGTCCTTATTCCCGGGTCGCCGCTGCAATTCGCCACACCTTCGTCATCCGTGTCATTGACCACCCGATCCTGAATAACCCAAATGCACAACAGAACCAGCAAGCAGCAGGAACCATGGAGTAAACGAAGGCCAGTAGGTTAACCAACTCCCGGCCTTCACCTATCTGGCAAACTCGCTAATCAGCAACTCGCAAACTAACTAACCCCCCGAGAGCGGGCGACGGGAATCGAACCCGCATATCTAGCTTGGGAAGCTAGCGCTCTACCACTGAGCTACGCCCGCGTACTAAGTGAATTTTAGTTTCTTCGGTATGGGCGACCTGCGCGTGGGTCAGCCTCGTTCTACTCTTTGAACATGGAACAACGAAATGTGCACGGTGACGCTCTTGAAGTTTGCAGTATTGAGCCGTTAACAGGTTTTTTTCGAGACGGATACACAAATACGAGTGCAGATGATTTTGGTTCACATACGGTCTGCGCGGTTGTGAGCGCGGAATTCTTGGAACACCAACGCTCAGTGGGAAATGATTTGATTACGCCAATGCCGCAATACGGGTTTCCCGGTTTAGTACCGGGGGATCGTTGGGGAGTGTGTGCTGGGCGTTGGCTACAGTCCTATGAAGCGGGCGTTAAAGCACCGGTGATTCTGGCCGCCACAAACGAAGCAGCACTGGATCACGTTCCCCTTGATGCATTGGAGGAATGTGCCGCCGACATCCCACCCGATATTTCAGGACTAATGGCGTAGAACGCTAACTATCGATCAGACCCTTGTTCCAAGGCGTTAACTGTTTCGGTTGCTTCGGCAGATTCGGTGGGAGTGACAACAGCTTCCCCAACTATGACCGTGGGCTTTGACAGGCGCTCTGCACCCTGCGCAATCAGGTCGATCTTCGGGTGATCAAGGTAGCGAGCCAAGGTGCGGTTAATGATGTTGAGCAACACCGTCATCACAGCTGTGAGTAACAAAAACTGTCCAAGTACTCCGCCCAGATCAACTTCTGAGTCGGTGAACGCACTCCATAATCCGCCCGCGCTAAAGATCAAGGCAATGACCATGGCGAGCGGGATGTAAGCAATCATCAGACTGAAATGCTAGCAATCTGCTCCACTGCAGGGGAAGCGCCGGGGCCGGAAATTACTTCATTGTCTTCAAGATACGGCTGCCCGTCCATGAAAGCGATGGGGATGCCGAGAGCCCGCAGGGTTTGAGGATTCCGAGGCTCTTTTGCGTTGACAACCGCGAGTGCGGAGATGTGCCCAAAGCACTGGGTCCAGCGGCCAAGGGATGAGATTGCGTGTGAAGCATCCACGATGGCCCACACATGCGGGGTTTCCAGGGCCTCGATTGCCTTCACAATTCGTACTCGTTCGAGATCGTCATTACCAATGGGAAAGGGCGCGTGCACAATCACGATTGTTGGCACATCTGATCTGCGAGCAAGGTCGAAGACTTCGTCTGCACAGGAATGACGAAAGTGATCTTCGGGGTCAACACCAGGAACTGAAAGCCCCGAGGGTGTGATCGCCAGAACATCGATTGCCCCACAATTGGCAACCTCGGTGATGGCACACACTTGCTCATAAGCCTCGTGAACATCTCCGATCAGTACGAGCACCTCACCTGCTGAGGTCGGGATACCCACAGGAATGGGCATGCTCGAATGCGTTGAGGGTTCAAAATCTGGTGCCTGAAACTTCAAGGAATACTTTGCAGGCTTCGTTGTTGCAACTTTCGGCGCTGTAACAACAGGCTCGAAAGTTTGTGCGACGGGTGTTTGTTCCGCAACGTCCATAATTGTTGGAGTTGCTTTTTTTGTTGGGGTCGCTTTTTTTGTTGGGGTTACTTTGCTCGTGGGCAACGTACGGGCAATAGTTTCAGCCATCGCAAAGATTTGAATTCTGCGAGCTTCTTCGGGTCCAATGGGACCGCGGCGTAAATAAAAATCTTCCACCTTGTCCCGCTGAGCTTTGATTTGATCCCCGATCTGAACTCGCCAATACGCTTCACTTTCGGGTCCACAAATGTCAACCGACCGCTCACCTACAAGTGGGAGGGGGTCTGTCGACACGACTTCTTTTTCTTTCGATGCGACCTCTGGCTGCTCTTGCTTGGGTTCACGCATCAAATCTGATGAACCATCCATTTGTGCGACAAGACGAGCGGCTGGTGGAAGATCATAAAAATCATCATCGTCATCTTCAACGGGTGTAGGGAGTGCCGATACGGGTTGATCTTCAATGAGTGGCCCGTGGGTCAAAAGATCCTGCAGTCGTTTCTGCTGTTCAGCGGTGGCGGGAGCGGTTCGACTTGGTCGGTCGTTACCTTTGGCACGAGGTGACTTCTTGTTGCGAAGCTTGAGTCGGAACTTGCGACCCTTGCCCGAGCGTGTAGTGAGATCACTCCAACTGCTGGCGTCAGGATCTTCCTCGTCTGTGGTTGCGACTGGATCTGATCCGGCACCGTAGAGAGCCTCTGGAGCGTTGAGAACTCGCGCTTTTTCTAGTAGGTCACGGGCCCAATCCTGGGTGGATGCAGCCGCTTGATCGTTTTGGCTTCGGGTCGCTAGTTCGCTGAGAGGCATTCCCGGTGTCTGGGGTTGGGCACTGATGTCGGCCGCCGCGCGGGCATTACTTATTTCAATAGTCACTTCGTAGTGTTGTTTGGTGAAGAATCCACCCACACCACCAGAGCGCACCTGTTCGGCTTGAATCACGTGGAAGTTGCGACCGTAGTTCGCTTCTACTTCACGCAGTATGCCCTTAAGGTCAGGTCCTTCAAGCAACATTCGCAGGCTCATTGCCAACCACTCCTACTGTTTGGATATCAATTGGTCCACCCAATTCTGAATAAGACAGAATGGGAAGTCTGGGGAATTCGTGCCGCAACTGTCGGTAAAGAGGCGCCCGCAGTTGGCTTGCACAAATCAAAACTGGAGATATCCCGGCCTCTTCGGCTTGATCAACCAGGCGTCCAATGTCGGTGCTCATTCGGGTGAGGACGGTTGCATCGATTGCGAGCACCTGTCCTTCTTGTCCCGCACGCGAAGCTGCGAGAAGGCCTTGCTCAAAAGTTGGGTCCAAGGTAATCACGTGAAGGGTCCCCTCCATCGCGGTCTGTGAACTGATCGCTGACCCCAACACTTCGCGGGCGGATTCGACGAGTGCTTCCGTTCCCTGATGTCCAGCCCGAATGGACGCTGACATAGCTTCAAAGATACGAGACAGGTCTCGGATCGCGACGCGTTCTTTGAGCAGACCCTGAAGGACTCGTTGGATTTCTCCAAGGGATGCCTGAGCGGGAGTGAGTTCTTCAACAACGGATGGGTGTGTTTTACGTAGAGAGTCGACCAGCATCTTGACGTCTTCGCGCGAAAGAAGTTCAGCTGCATGCTTACGTACTGTTTCAGCAAGGTGAGTCGTAATGATCGATGCACGATCAATCACCGTTGCGCCCATAAGTTCGGCTTGACGCTGGAATGCAACAGGTACCCAACGAGCATCAAGGCCAAATACTGGTTCTTTGGTGTCCTCACCGGGTAGGTCTTCCATGTTGTCGCCGATAACAAGAACGTGTCCGGGGGGAGCCTGCCCGCGGGCAACTTCCACTCCGTGTAAACGAATTCGGTAGGTGGCCAGTGGCAAATCTGTGTCATCCCGCGTACGGACCGTTGGGAGAACCAAACCAAGTTCCATGGCGAGCTTGCGGCGAAGGGCCTTCACGCGAATAAGCAGATCCCCACCAACATTTGGGTCAACCAAATCAATGATGTCGTAGCTCAGACCAAGTTCAAGCGCGTCGACCTGCAGGTCCATAACGATTCCCTCGGGACTGTCTGGCAACGGCTTGCCAGCGGGAAGTGCCGGGCGATCGATTGCCCCCTCGAGTGCCTTTTTGTCATCAGCGCGTTCGGTGCGGGCAAGTCGTCTTCCGATCAGAATCAGCCCACCACCAATGATGAGAAAAGGTAGAGCGGGCATACCGGGAATGATCGCTAGGGAAGCAATACCGATTCCTCCAAAGGTCAACGCACGTCGCTGCACCGCGAACTGCTTCATGACATCGGAGGACATGTTCCCTTCGGTTGCCGCACGAGTCACCATGAGACCGGTTGCCACCGCGAGCATCAAAGCCGGGATCTGAGCGGTGAGTCCGTCACCCACGGTGAGGAGGCTGTAGGTGCTGATTGCTTCGCTGAAGCTCATGCCACTTTGGACAATACCGATGGCGATACCGCCGAAAAGGTTGATGATCGTAATGAAGATTGCGGCGATTGCGTCACCTTTGACGAACTTTGAGCCACCGTCCATGGCTCCGTAGAAGTCCGCCTCGGCAGCTACTTCGGCTCGTCTGCGACGGGCCTCAGTGTCGTCAATAAGTCCGGCATTCAGATCAGCATCGATGGCCATCTGCTTTCCGGGCATGGCATCGAGGGTGAATCGGGCGCCAACCTCGGCCACGCGCTCTGCACCTTTAGTGACCACGATGAATTGAATGACGATAAGGATGAGGAAGATGACCAGACCGACGATGAGTGATCCGCCGATGACGAAACTACCGAAAGCCTCAACTACCGAGCCTGCGTGACCATTAACCAGGATTTGACGGGTGACGCTCACATTCAGGCCGAGCCGGAAGAGCGTAGCAATCAGCAGGAGGGCGGGAAATGTTGCAAATTCGAGGGGCTTGCGCACATAAATGGCGACAAGAAGGATGACCAGGGCGGCTGCGATATTGAAGACAATCAGCAGATCAAGTACGGCGGGGGGAAGGGGGACGATCAACATCACGATGACAAAGACAATGGCAATCGGCAACGCGAACTGAGACCAGTTAAATCTCCGCACAGATACCCCTGTCATCGGGAAAACCATCCATGGGATTACCTGCCATCCTGGCAATTGGTCTATCGGACGCCAGAGGCCTCACTTAATGATTTCTCTAGAGGGGAATCAGTTGGTCCACTTCACGGGAACTATGCATACCGGTGGGTGCCCCTCGACGCTTCAAACTCATGACGAAGGCGAGTACCCGAGCCACGGCCGTGAAGAGCTCGGTGGGGATCTCCGAACCCACCTCGCAGTTGCGGTACAAGGTTCGGGCTAGGGGAATGTCCTCTATGAGCGGGACCCGGTTCTCTGCGGCAAGCTCACGGATTCGGGTCGCAATCATCCCGGCGCCCTTCGCCACGATTCGTGGGGCCCCGAGGTGCTGG
>JBIIOS010000008.1:0-29323 GCA_044336805.1 Candidatus Nanopelagicales bacterium | reverse complement strand
ACAAAGTGCCCCTCAACATCGAGGGGCACTTTGTTTTTACCTTACGCAGTGGTTAGGTGGTGGCGTGACCAAGGAAACCTCGCAGACGCTTGATCGCGGATTAGGTGTGCTCGAGATCCTCGCCGAACACCCTGAGGGTCTGAGCGTCACCGAACTGAGCCACAAGTTGGACGTCGGTAGAACCGTCGTGTATCGACTAGTTGTCACCCTCGAAGCCCATTCTCTTTTAAGACGATCACCTGATGGAAAGTGTCGACTTGGCCTAGGGCTTCTAGCGCTGGCCCGCGTCATCCAGCCGCTCGTGCGTGACGCATCCGGGCCGGCATTACGCATGCTCGCAGAGGCGCTCGGTTGCACCGCCTACCTCATGATTGCTGATTCAAATGACGGTTTAGTCGCTCTGGTCTCAGAACCAAATCGAAGTGATACGCACGTCTCAATGCGGATAGGAACCCGGTCACCACTTGAGGGAAGTGCCGGTGGCCGCGCAATTCTGGCTGCCCGCACTGCCGCAGGTCGACAACTTGACCCACCATGGGTGGTTGCCAATCTGGAGGGCGGCACCCACGGCCTTGCCGTCCCGTTGACCGGGATAACCGGCCTTGAAGCCAGTGTGGGCATCATTTCTGCACGGGAGCTCTCGGAGCCTGAGTATGGCGCTCGAATCGCACGGACCGCCCAAGAAATATCTCGATTATTGGCCTAGGTCCACCCGTAGACACGCCGGGTGGGGCGCCGGTTTGATCAATTCGGAGCAATAACGCACAATAAGACGTGCCTTCCCCGAGATCACGCAATTATGTGCGCGCAATAGTTTTTTCCCTCGCAACGGTGCTGGGCCTGAGTCTCACAACAGCTGCGCTCGCAGATTCGCCACCGAGTCGAATTGTCAGCGGCTGGATTCCTTACTGGATGTCGAGTCAAAGTGCGCCACAGGGGATAAACACCGCAGTTGCCAATAGCGATCTCTTTGTTGACGTTTCACCATTTTGGTACTCCGCAACCAAGGGCGGCCCCAATGGAGTAAAAGTTGGATTTAACTCTAATTTTGGCAATGCTCCCGCTAACGCCGCCTGGGCCCTAGGACTGCTCAGGGCCGCTGGAATTCCTGTGATTCCTGCCATCGCTGATGCATCAGGCAAAAACACAATGGCGAATCTGCTCGCGGATCCGACAAGGCGAAGTGCTCACGTTGCCGAAATCGTGAATATTGTCATGTCAAATAATTATGACGGAATTGATTTGGACTACGAAGTTTTCGCATTCACTGATGGGAGCGCCAGTTGGGATAAAACTCAACCAAACTGGACGGCTTTCGTTACTGAACTAGGTACAGCACTGAAAGCCCAGGGCAAGCAGCTGGTCGTCACAATCCCACCACCATGTTCAATGAGTTCAAATTGCAGTGCTCGCACCGGGTATTACGTCTACAACATGATTGGTATAGCACCCTTCGTAGATCGCATCCGGATCATGGCGTACGACTACTCACTGTCGGGCCCGCTGGCACCGTACAACTGGGTACGAGCGATTGTTGCCTACTCGGTGTCGGTCGTTGACCCGGCAAAAATCCAAATCGGTGTCCCCACCTATGGCCGTTTCTGGACGGAAAGAAAGGCAAATGGGTCATATAACTTGTCAGGGGTGTGCCCCAGTAGTTCAAGTAGCGGATCCGAGAAAGCCGCATACAACTCATTAACCGCTCGAGGCTCGATGACCGACGCCGACATTCCCGCTTTCATCGCCAAACAGGGTGGAGTCCCTGTCTGGGATGACACGAGTAAAGAATTTTCATTCCGATACAACAAAGTCCTCAACTGGACTGATTCCAGTGGCGCCGCACAGACCTGCACCGCCCCCAAGATTTTGAGGTATGGGGGACCAGAAGGTGTTCTGGCCAGAACCCAACTTGTTGGTGAATTTGGCATCAACGCTGCGGCTTATTGGACAATTGGCGGCGACAATCCATCACAGTGGCCGCTGATCCGCGGTTACGCACAATCACTTGCTCCGGTTCTTCCCGCGGTAAGCGTTGTTGCTCCACCAACAGTTGTTTTTGAGCAAGCAAGCACCGTGACGGCATCTGCTGCATTCAACGGAGCACCTATCGTTAACGCGACCGCCGTTTTGCAAAGATCCGATGCAGATGTCTGGGTTGACGTGGCTTCGGGTGTGACCGGGCCCGACGGCGCGGTGGTTATACCGTTCGCTGCTCAGACCAGTGCAATTTTTCGCATTGTGGTTCTGGCAACCGCATCAACCCCTGAAGCGCTCTCTGATGAATTCCTCATGACGGTCACCTCAACTGTCTCCGCGCGATCAAAAGCGAAAAGCATTGGCCGGGGTGACACCATTAAGGTCCCAACCGTGGTCAGGCCAGCGGTTGCCAAGCAACAAGTGGTTTTGCAATTGCAACGTGGTGCACAGTGGAAAAAGATCTCGGCAACCACAACAAAAGCCAATGGGCGAGTAATCATTAAAACAAAAGTAAACCTGCCTAAAGGCAAGTACACCTTCCGAGTACTAGCGAAAGCAAAGTCAGGGATAGGTGCTGGAATCTCCGGCACCTTCGAAATACGAATTAAGTGACTGGAAGGTCAAACCAACGCAGTTGATCAAAATCTGCGCTGAAGCCAGTGACGCCGGAGAGGAGTTCCGGCTCGGGTAGCGAGTGCAGCAATGTGTGGGCACTTTGCAAGTAGTCGGTGAGAGCGCTTTCGGGTGCGACATCGTGGTGAATCGGATAGGTCAGTTCGCCGGATTCGCTATAGGCCAACATGGACAATCGGAGCGGTGGCTCTACCGCGCCGTCGCGGTGATGCCAACGCCCCGAAAGTGCATCAAATCGGTATTGGGGAAGCAAAGACCAACCGTGATCGGCGATTAGGCGCACCGCTTTGACAATGTATTCAAAGACAGGATCAGAGATGAAGTAATTGAAGTTAACGCGCACCCAACCAGGCTTGATGCCCTCGCAACCTTGGCTAATTTCACGTTCATATTCGTGAGAGGTATCTAAATCAATTCCCAATAATCGATGCCCATATGGGCCGGCGCAACTGCACCCACCGCGGGACTGGATACCAAAGAGGTCATTGAGAACCGCCACCACGAAGTTGTGGTGTAGGTATTTGCCGTCTTGGTGCTTGATCACAAAAGAAACGATGCTCAGGCGGTCTGCATCTAGGTTGCCCAAAATTTGGATATTTGGGTGTGGTGCCCAACTCTGGATTGCTCGGCGAACGAGGTCATTTTCATGTGCGCGAATTACGTCAACACCAACCGCCTCTTTGAGCTGAAATACGAGGCCGGCGCGGATTGATTCAATGATCGCTGGTGTGCCACCTTCTTCACGATGCTCAACATCTTCGAGGTACATGTGCTCCGTCTGATTCACATAAGCAACAGTCCCACCACCGACACTTTCAGGCACCGTGTTGCGCAGCAGTTCCTTGCGAACTATTAACACTCCGGGGGTTCCGGGCCCACCAATAAATTTGTGGGGGGATAAGAAGATTGCATCTTTATAGGCCGAGGGGTGTGAGTCACACCGTGGATTCATCTCGATATCGACGTACGGCGCAGCAGCAGCGTAATCCCAAAAAGCTAAAGCGCCGTACTTATGCACAAGTTGGGTTATGGCGTGTGTATCAGTGATGATTCCGGTGACATTACTGGCCGCACTAAATGACGCGATCCGTAATGGCCTGTCTTGATAGGCAATGAGTTCTGCTTCAAGTTGGGTCGTGTCAATTTGTCCGTTGGAATCTTCGCGGATGGTGACTACATCAGCGATTGATTCGCGCCAAGGAAGTTCATTGCTGTGGTGTTCGAAAGGACCGATAAAAACGACGGGGCGTTCCCCCGCGGGGATGTGGTCGGAAAGGTGGTACTTGGCATCAAGGTCTGCGGGCAGACGCAGGTTCATAATTCCAATGATTTTATTAATTGTTGCCGTTGACCCTGAGCCGCAGAAAATAATCGCGGTGTCTTCATCACCATTTACCGCGGATTTAATTATCGCCCGGGCATCTTCGCGCAGGCGTGTTGTTTGTAACCCGGTACCGCTGGACTCGGTGTGGGTATTTGCATAACGAGGGAGCACTTCACCACGAATGAAATCTTCAATGAAGGTGACGCTGCGCCCACTCGCCGTGTAATCGGCGTAAGTAACGCGTCGTGGCCCAAATGGGCCCCACATCAACTGGTCATCACCGATCACGCAATCACGAATCCGGGCGAGAATCGCTGGCTCGGGCAAGCCTGGCTCTGCTGACGGAACGGTGAACTCTGCGTCTTCGACGAACATGCTGCAACCTTAGTTGACAAACACGGTCCATGTGACAATGTCACCGTGACCGCCACCCCGTTGGATACCCTCCCCGAACTTGACCTTGAGAGTGAACTTGATCGCCCGTGGTCAACAACAGTGTGGGATGACCCGATTAACCTCATGACGTACGTAACTTACGTATTTATGGACTATTTCAAGTTCAGCAAGGAAAAGGCCGACTACCTCATGCTGCTGGTCCACACAGAAGGCAAGGCGACAGTGTCAACGGGTAGCCGGGAGGCCATGGAAAAAGATGTTGCGGCAATGCACACCTACGGCCTGTGGGCCACGCTGGCTAAGGATTAAGGACGTATGGAAATAAACCCCGATGGCGAAAATGTCGTGATTCTGATTGAGCCATTCGAAGCCAAGATTCTGAGTGATTTGGCCCATCAATTGCTCGACATAACCGCACCCAATAGTGAGGTGGTGGCCAATGAAGACCCACTGGCGGCGCTGATTGGGATTGACTCGCAGGCAGAGAAACCAACCGATCCGATCTCAACGAGACTTTTCCCCGACGCGTATCCCGATGACCCCGAAGCGTCGATGGAGTTCCGCAGGTTCACCGAGCGTTCATTGCGAGAAACCAATGTGAACCGGGCAAAAAGTGTTTTGGCTGACCTTGATGGCCAATCGACACTCACCCTGCGCGCGGATCAGTGGAAAGAGTGGGTGGGCTTTCTCAACAGTTTGCGTCTTGCTTTGGGAACCCGGCTTGAGGTGGAGCAAGACACCTGGACGCAGGAACGCTCCGAGTCCGATCCGCTGTACCAAATTTTTGAGCTCTACAACTGGCTCACCTGGATGCAGGAATCGCTCATTTCAATCGGTTATTTTCGAGACGAGCGGTGACCGGATCGGTAATCAGTACCGATCCGGTCACCGCTTGGGTGTTAAACAAAAACGTGAAATTACGCGCTTTGACGGAACCACATGGTGGCTTTTGCGCCACTGACCAGAATTAGAATGATGACGCTGATCAGGATCGTGTACCAGCCATAAGGCAGGCTGAAGATTGCAAACACGATATTGATTACAGCAAGCATCTGGATAATGAACTGAGCTGTTGTTGACCCGATCATAATCATTTTGATCAACCACAGGTACATGAAGCCCAGGAGCACCATTATGCCGCCGTTGAAGAACAGCCAGAATCCACTAACCTCGCGGGTTGTGCCCGCTGGGTCGATGAAGGTGGGGTTGTCGCCAAAGATTGAGAACATAATCAAAATACCGAAAGTGATGTTCAAGATTGCGGCGACAGCAACAAGCACTGCTATTAACGTGACCCCAAATGGTCGACGAATAGTTCCAACTTCAGTCATTAATGCTCCTTTTGAGTGTGAATTGGTCCCCAACCGGAGACACCTGAACTTTATCGCCCACGGGGGCGGATTCCCGTGACATTTTGTTTGTAGGCTGGTCACACTATGGAACAACCGATAGGTGTATTTGACTCGGGTTTCGGCGGATTAACTGTTGCCCGCGCGATAATCGACCAACTACCCCATGAATCGATCCGTTACATCGGTGACACGGCTCGTGGGCCTTATGGTCCCCGCCCACTTGCGGAGGTGCGTTCTTTCTCACTGGAACTACTCGACCAACTTGTTGACTCCGGTGTCAAGGGGCTTGTGATCGCCTGTAACACGGCGAGTGCGGCAATGTTGCGTGATGCCCGAGAGCGTTACTCAATTCCCGTTGTCGAAGTGATCCACCCAGCCGCGAGGCGTGCTGCTGCAGCAACCCGTAATGGCAGTGTCGCTGTGATTGGTACTCAGACCACTATCAATTCAAAGGCATACGACGACGCATTTGAAGCAGCAACCAATGTCAGACTTACCAGTGTCGCCTGCCCACAATTTGTCGAACTCGTTGAAGCGGGAATCACAACTGGTGATCAAGCACTGAGTGTCGCGCACGAATACCTTGATGCAATCCGTGATTCCGATGTTGACACCGTGGTCCTGGGTTGCACCCATTACCCACTTCTTGTCGGCCCAATTTCCTATGTCCTTGGCGAAAAAGTCACTTTGGTGAGCAGTGCCGAGGAGACAGCGAAAGATCTCTATCGAGTCCTGCAAGAGAACAACGCGCTTGCTTCCATTGACGGGCCCCCACCAAACTATGAATTCCAAGTGACGGGTGACCCGAAACATTTTAAAGAATTTGGTCGCCGATTCCTTGGCCCTGAAGTCAGTGCCGTTGACACCATTAATTTGACCGGATTGTCTGCCCATTAACCTTGGCTCCATGACACGATCCGATGGCAGAGCCGCAGACCAACTCCGAGCAGTTAATTTCGAGAGGGGCTGGTCTGAGCACGCAGAAGGTTCAACCCTGGTGAGTTTCGGTCGCACGAAGGTCCTGTGCACCGCGTCATTCACTTCTGGTGTCCCACGCTGGCTCAAAGGAGAGGGAACCGGTTGGGTCACCGCCGAGTACAGCATGCTTCCGCGCGCAACCAACACCCGTAATCAGCGTGAATCGGTCAAGGGAAAGCAATCGGGCCGCACCCAAGAAATCTCCCGACTCATTGGTCGCAGTTTGCGGGCAGCCGTGGATATGAAAGCCCTGGGAGAGAATTCAATCTTGATCGACTGTGATGTGCTTCAAGCAGACGGCGGCACCAGAACGGCTGCAATCACCGGCGCGTATATCGCCCTTGTGGACTCGATTAGCTGGGCCAAAGAACAAGGCCTTGTGACAAAGGATCCGATTATTGATTCTGTCGCAGCGGTCAGTGTTGGAATCGTTGAAGGCGAAGCACGCCTTGACCTGCATTACGACGACGACGTCAATGCCGACACCGACATGAATGTCGTGATGACCGGCAGTGGCAAGTTCATTGAGGTTCAGGGCACCGCTGAAGGTGAAGCATTTGACCGCGATCTACTTAACCAACTCCTTGATCTGGCCGCCCAAGGTTGTCTTGATCTCACCACATTGCAAGTTAAGGCGCTCGCTTAAACATGTCGCAGAAACTTGTCATTGCTTCGCGCAATGATCACAAGATTGAAGAGATGCGCCGAATACTTGAACAAGCGGGTTTCGATTGGGAATTGGTGGGAACAGCGGAATTTCCTGGCTTACCCGACATTGAAGAAACGGGTACTACCTTTGCCGCAAACGCAATGCTCAAAGCCCGGGGCGTCAGCGAGTTCACCGGACTGCCCGCTATCGGGGACGACTCAGGTCTATGCGTTGATGCACTCAACGGCATGCCAGGAATCCTCTCGGCCCGCTGGTCGGGTACCCATGGCAACGATCAGGCAAATCTTGAATTAGTTCTCGCCCAAATTTCCGATGTCCCGAGCGATCGCCGCAGTGCGAGCTTTGTCTGCGCCGCGGCCTATGTTCACCCCGATGGCACCGAGTTCGTTGTCGAAGGTGAAATGAACGGTTCTTTGATCACCGCACCCCTGGGAGACCATGGTTTTGGCTATGACCCAATCTTTGTTCCACGTGGCCACAACGTCACGTCCGCCCAAATGTCATCGGAAGAAAAAGACGCGATAAGTCACCGAGGTAAAGCACTCGCGGCTCTGGTTGCCTCACTCCAAAAGAGCCAAAAATCCCACGGTTGACAAAGAATCCCACGTATCTGATAATCGTGGGATGAAACATGAAAAGGGAACAGCCGTTCCCCCAGATGTATGGACCGTCCGACTTGACTCTCGCCGCCGCCCCACATTTCCTGAAGGGGTGATGAAAGCAGCGGGACTTGAGCCTGGTTCCGAGCTTCGGATCCATGTGGCAGAGCAGGGCTGCATAGTTATTGAGACTCCGGAACATGTACGAATTCGAGCAAAGTCCCGGATCAAAACCCAAGGATCCGGTCGCGAAGTACAGGACTTCCTCGCCGAACGTGCTGCGGAATCGAAGTTGGCGTGAGTCAACCAATTTTGTTGGATGCATCATGCGTTCTGGCATGGGCTTTCGCCGAGTCAGGCGCACAGTTAGTAGAGGCTGTGCTGCCAACCGCGTACATCACTTCTGTCAATTTGACCGAAGTTGTTGACAAGCTTGAGCGACGGGGAGATGAAGGAATTGAGTTTGCAACGGACCTCATTGCGTGGGGTCTCGCTGTTGTCCCATTCGGTTGGCCGCACATGAGTTCACTAGGGCTCATCCATGACGCACAATCACGTGCCAATTCACGAAAGAGACTTTCCCTCGGTGATAGGTGCTGTTTGGCCTATGGGATATCCCAAGAAATGAAAATCTGGACCACAGACAGCGAATGGTTGACATTAGATTTAGCAGCGGATATCGAGCTTATTCGGGACTAGTTTCATGCCCTTCAAGTGGCGGAGTTACCTAACGCGTTTAGACTTTTGCTACAATGCCGTGCCAATGTCCGCCTACGCTGTGTATGCGTCAAAACAGGTGAATGCGCGGGTGAGTTCGAGAAAGGGTTTGTCAAACGTGCGACTTCGGCCAGTGCTCGTTCGTTTCCTGACACCCTTGATTTCGATCGCAGTATTACTAGGTTTGATCAGCTGGACTCAGCCAGCTCAGGCAGCCCGTGGAAATTTGGTCTTCGCAACATTTAATGTTTGTAAAGTGGATTGTGCGGCACCGGCTCCACCTTGGGATATCAGACGAGATCGGGTGGCACGTGTCATAGGTGAATCCGGAGCCGACGTAGTAGGTCTACAGGAGGCAACAAACAATCCGACCACCACGGCTAAGACCCAAGTTGCAGATATTCAAGCCTTGGTGGCTCCCGCTGGGTTTGTTTCGCCTTTCTTCACGGTCGATTCGAATGAATGCCGTAGGCCACGCGATGCCCAGGGTGAACTCGCCGGTCCGTCGCCGTGCGACAACTCCGCAGCCTTGCTTTATCGCGCCGCAACGGTTGAGCAGGTCACCACACCAAACGGTCTGCCATCGGCCGGCATCGTGCAGGTGGGGTCGATCGCACCCGGTCTCGATCCGGCATCAGCAGCGCGGTCGGTGGCCTGGGCATACCTGCGAGGTAAGAATGGCGCTGGACCATTTCTCGCAATCTCCCTACACCTAGATTCAAACAAAGAGGCCATTGCCGAAAGCTCGCGCATTGCGGTGGGCCAATCACTCAGTGGTTGGGTGAATGCGATGAACAGCATTCATGGCATGAGTGGTACCCCCACGATTTTGATGGCAGACCTCAACTCCTATGCGAAGCGGCAACCAAACGGCGTTCAAAAGTTACTCACCAGCGCGGGGTGGATTGACGCCCACTCGTCAAGATCGCGTCGCAATATTCAGTACTCAACGATCAATTACAACCCGCTGCTTGGGGAGGGCGCCCAGGGGTTCCCCACAGCGCCTTATCAGTTTCAGAAGTCCAAGAAAAATCCAAAAGGTGAGGCCAGTCGAATCGACTACATCATGGGGTACGGCGCCGGGCTGAGGGTTATTGACTACGAGGTCGTCGTTTATCTCAACGGCAGGGCGTTCAACCCTGATTACCAAGCATCTGACCATCAAATGGTCAAAGCTACCTTCGTCTTTCCCTAACAAATTTCGTCTTTCCCTGACAAAAAAGGGTGCGGGAGGCGGGACTTGAACCCGCACGTCCGAAGACACAGGTACCTAAAACCTGCGTGTCTGCCAATTCCACCACCCCCGCGAGAGTGCGAAGCGAGTCTAAGGTGCACACCCGAGCGGTCTTCCCGGGGGATCGAGATCGCGTTAGGCTGTAGGGGTGAGTGAACACATGAAGATTAGCCACATCCATGAAAACACCGAATTGGTCTCGTTGCAGGCTGAAGTGGAGAGCGCTCGGGCCGCCTTTATCAATTCGGTAACCCAGCTGCGCGAGCAGACTTCTGCCGGTGCACTGGCCCAGCGTGGGTTGTCCGCGGCCCAAGGCTGGTTCACCGACGACTTCGGCGCTATCCGAACCAAGCGGGTTGCGATCGTGGGCGCGGTTGTCGTTGGAGTGGTCGCCATCAAACTGTTCCGGCGTCGTGGTTAGTTCGTTACTCAACCCCGTCTTCGTTGGTGGAACCGGCCGCAGCGGTTCAACAATCGTCGGTCACCTTTTGGACCACCACCCCGCAATAACTTTGACGCGACCCATGGAAGTTCGTTTTATCACCGGAAATAATGGAATTGCCGATGCCCTAGCAAAAGCTGATAAGCCTTCCGGGTTCACAGCGGCAGAGCTTGCTGTTGAGCGGATTCATGACCGTTGGTTTTACCGGGCCGAGAACGTCGGATTGCACACGTCAATGTCCAAGGAATTCGTGGTGGAGCAAACGAATAATTACTTGGACACATTTCCTGAGAATGCACTCGAAGCCACACAAACCCTTACCTACTCAATTATGGAAAAGGTGGCTCAAGGGTGTGGCGCCAGACGCTGGGTGGACACAACTCCTGCGAATGCTCGAAAGGCAAATCTGATCGCACCCATTTACCCAAATTACAAGGTGATTGTGGTTGTGCGAGACGGCCGCGATGTTGCGGCTAGTTTTGTTCATCAAGACTTTGGTCCCAGTGACGTATTCGAAGCGCTCGCTCAATGGGAACAGCGCATGATCAAGTCTGATCAGGCGATCAAGAAGTGTCCTGCTGGTGTTGTACTGAGTCTGGATCTACAGGATTTGGTTGTTTCGGCACGGGATCAATCTTTGAAAATGATTTTGGATCATTGCGAACTCGAAGATTCACTCGAGATGCGAGACTGGTTCACTACCACGGTGACCGCAGAAGGTGCGCATTCGGGTCGTTGGCGCCGAGATTTCGATGAGACCACGTGTGATGCAATTGACGAGGTGTACGCCGAATCTTGCGATCGACTGCGCGAACTTGGTATTGCAATTCCAGCATCCGGGTAAAGTACCCCCATGAGTTTGGTTGAGACCACGGCAGACATAGTGATCGTGGGCGCTGGCCACAACGGGCTGGTCGCGGCCTGCTATTTGGCTAAAGCCGGTCGAAGTGTCACGATCTTGGAATCGGCGGATCATGTTGGGGGAGCAGCAATTTCTGCGGAAGTATTCCCCGGTGTTGCGGCACGGCTCAGCAAATACTCGTACCTAGTCTCTTTGCTGCCAGAATCGGTTCGGGCAGATCTTGGAATGGAACTCACAACCGTTAAGCGTTCGGTCTCCAGTTTTACCCCCGATCCATTAGACCCATCTCGTTCACTGTCGATTCCTCACGACAACGAGGGTGAATTACGCCGCCGCATTACTAGCTTTACTGGCAATGAGACTGATGCACAGCAGTGGATTGACTTCTATTCGAGGACGCAGCGGGTTGCCGTGAAAGTTTTCCCGACGCTCACACAGCCGCTGATTTCCCGCGAGGACATGCGTGAATTGATTGATAACGACCAAGATTGGAATGACTTCTTCGAGCGGCCAATTGGCGAGGTAATCGAGAGTTCAATAACCAATGATGTTCTTCGCGGAATTATTCTCACCGACGGGTTGATCGGAAATTTCGCTGATGCACTGGGTGAGGACAAGCGGGCAAATATTTGCTTCCTCTACCACGTAATTGGTAACGGAACTGGAGACTGGGATGTCCCGGTTGGTGGTATGGGTCAGGTCACCGAGCAACTCGAAGTAATTGCACGTTCCCTGGGCGTCCACATTGAGCTCTCGACTCCGGTAATCAGTGTCGAGCCGCACGAAAACTCGGTGAGCGTTATGACACGTTCGGGAACGTATAACGCGCAGTACTTACTCGTGAATGCAGCACCAGCTGCTTTGGCCGGGCTACTCGGTGAGCCGGTCCCACCCATTTCACTCGCCGACGGTGGGGCGCAAATTAAGGTGAACATGCTGCTGAGTCGCCTACCTCGATTGCTGGGCGGTGATTCACTTGAGGCTTTTAATGGAACCTTTCACATCAATGAAAGTTATGAGCAACTTCAGCGCGCATTTGTTACGGCGGCTGCAGGCGAGATACCTGACCCGCTACCGGCAGAAATTTACTGTCACAGTTTGACCGACCCGTCAATTCTTTCCCTCGAACTCCAAGCTCAAGGCGTGCAAACATTGACCCTGTTCGCGTTGCACACCCCGCATGAGCTTTTTTCTCGCGAAGTGGATCCTTATACCCGCGAAGATGCCAAGGCCGCTGTGCTCAAGACACTCAACTCGGTGCTGGCCGAGCCCATTGAAGACTGCCTCTATCGTGATGAACAGGGCAACATTTGCATGGAAGTAAACACCACCGTCGATATCGAAAACAGTTTAGGAATCCCTACCGGGAATATATTTCACACGCCGCTTGATTGGCCTTGGGCGAAAACAAGTGAAGAAGTGGGAAGTTGGGGTGTTGAGACCGGCCACCCCCGAGTGTTTTTCTGCGGGAGTGGGGCCGCCCGTGGCGGAGGAGTGTCAGGAATACCGGGACACAACGCGGCCCAGGCGGTTATGTCAGTGTCGGTGAAGTAATAGCGCGGCGCAAAAGCGGGAAGAGCGCGTGATCCATGGGCGCGCCATTGGGAATTTCTAGATTCAGTCCATCAAAGTTCGGTGACGTCACCCAATCCCGCGGTGCGTGCACCATGTCGTCACCAAGAAAGCGCAATGAAAATGCGCGTCGCCGATTCGCTCCCGGTACCCCGTAGGAGTGATGGGTTGTCAGCATGTGAAAAAAGACAGCATCCCCGGGTTGTAGTCCCCAGCCCAAGATCTCAAATGAATCCCGATCAGCTTCAATGTTAGGGATTTCGGACATAGTGCCTTCGGGGAACCATTTCGCTTGGTTATCCATGAACGTGCGTGGCATCAGCCAACCGCGCTTGTGTGACCCAGCATTGAATTCCAGGGTTGACTCGAATGCAACGGGGTCAACCGGTGCCCACATTGAGCAGTTGAGGTTGCCATCAACGTTGTAGTACGGCTGGTCTTGGTGCCACGGAGTCTCTTGCTTGGTGTGCGGTTCCTTGACCAACATGTGATCGTGGAAAAGGCGAACACTTGACCCGCCCATGAGTTGTTGGGCGACGTCGGCTGCTTTTGACTCAAATGCGATTGCACGGTACTCGTCGATTCGATTCCAATTACAAAAATCTTCAACGAAACGTCCGGGGTCATCGGGCTTGCTGGCGACTTGAAACATCGGGCCGGGGTGCGCCAAGTTTTTTTCTATCCCGGCTTCGATCGTGGCCACTTCGTCGGGGGTAAATAGCCCTCGAACCACCACCGCACCGTGCTCGTGGAAGGAGTCGATTGTCCCTTGGTCAACGAATCCGACAGCCGCCTGTTGTCGTGGCATGTGATTCCTCCCAAAGGCCGGGTAATGGGCTTAAACGCCCGCCATTCGCAGAAACTGGGATAGAACGGAGCTTAAGGTGGAAAGTGCACCGCGAGGGACTTGAACCCCCAACCCGCTGATTAAGAGTCAGCTGCTCTGCCAGTTGAGCTAGCGGTGCTTGTTGCGCCGGGCGACATTATCACTGTGCACCGCACTAGAACCCAGAGGCCACCATTTCGCGATAGATGATCTTGGCCATTTCACTTTGACCAAGTGGATTGGGGTGAAATGAGCCTGATGTGAAGCCACTAAACCCGGTCAGGCCAAAAAACCAGGACTCATTACCCGCACAAACTCCGTGCCCAACCGGTCCTGATCCGGTGTCACTCCAGGTGGCCATGATCGGCACCCAGCCGAGTTGGGTCGTGTTTGCAACTGCCCCATTGAGCGAACCTGCGCCGGTGTCGAGTGGAACTTGTGCTCCGCGAGTGGTTTGGTAGACATATGGGTTTACGGGGCTTGGATTCAATGTTGTGCCTTGAGCCCAGGCAAAGTCCTGCTCAGTGATGGTGAGATAGCTACATACGGATCCGGTTTGTGATCGGGTGAGGTCAGGGTAGGAATTAAGGAACACCTTCCCGGTGTTACTCAGGGTTAGGCCGGGCAACTTTTGACCTTGTGCCCCCTGGCAGTTGGCGTTCGTCAAACATTTGTTGATCGATGCATAGCTGGCTCCTAAGCCAGCAGTCAGGGTCTGCACGCCTACCTGCGTTGTTGGGAAACTCGACAACGGTGGCACTGTTGCCTTGGCTAGTGGGCAGTTGCTCTGCAGCGCACACGAAGTCAGGATCGATCCGAATCCAACGTCGTTGCCGCCGATCGACATGAGAAGCACGTCAATTTTTCGGCCCCCCAATAAGTCATTGACCGACTCGATTTGAGATTTCATGCCCCGAAACTGCGGACCAAGTATTCCTTTTTGCACGGTCGCGCCAGAGCACGATACGTCAAGTAACGTGACGGAAGTCTTGCTGGAGGCTTTCTCAAGTCTCAAAGCGGATTGGGCCGGTGCCCCGCGCACACTTCGATTGCATTGCTCGTCATCCCAGTAGGGGTCAAATGAATCCAATCGATTGTTGATCCATGCATTCACATTGCGTGGATTTCCTTCACCGGATGCATAGGAGTCACCCATGACCACCATGAGGATGTTGGAGATGTTTGCCATCATCGATGAGCGTTTAGTCGCGGGGCCAGATTCCACGGTCAACGTCAAACTATGTAAACCTTCGGGCAGTTTCACCGTGGTTGTGCACGTTTTCTCTGTGAGTTTGGCTACAGCAGTTTGTTGAACGAGTGTGTCACCGCGTTGAATTCTCCAAGAGTAAGTTTCTCCTTTTGACTTACACGCGTTGAGTGTGACGGGAAATCCTGCATCTTCCAAATACCAGGAGAGCGATCCACCAATTAATCGTTCATTAGGTTGGGCTATGAAATTGCCAGCGCCAACAAAAGTTGATGAAGGTTTAAGGGATAGTGCGCCAGATTCCGGTACCCCACCGTCACCATCGATGAAACCATTTTGGTTCGGGTCCTTTGACTGCGGAACCATTGACCAGGAACCTTGGGCGAGCGGTGGGGTTTTAGCGGGGGAGCTGGTGGCCGGGATCAGTGCAATTGTGAGAGAAGCGAATACGCCGACGGCAAACATCCTTCTGACTGACATGTGATCAGGGTAATTGACGTTTATTCCTTGGTGAAGGGGCAGTGCCGACAGCCTCGCTCGCAACAGTGACCACGATTTATGTGAAACTCCGCCGTCATGACAAACAGTCGGGTGAATGGATCAAGGTAACCCTGCTCATTATTTGCGCAAGCCGCATCATGTGCCGCCAATATTTGTTCAGTTTTTGGGTCACGTGGATCTAGTCGCTCGGGGAGCGGAATTGTGGGTTCGGGTCGAAGTTCGGTGTTTGCCATTAGAGTTGAAAACCGTTTCCTACCAGTTTGCGCACTTCTATGACGTTCACCGGACAAGCATAGGGAGATGAGAAGGCAACTACATGCGGTGCGGTTGAATCGCATCGGCTGGGATGTGGCCGAAACGCCCTGCTTGAAAGTCCTCGAATGCCTGCATGACTTCAGCCTTGGTGTTCATGACAAATGGACCGTATTGGAATACCGGCTGGCGCAGTGGTAGGCCACCGATCAGGAAAACCTCAAGGTTGGGAGAACGCGACTCTTGCGATGCATCAGCACGAAGTTTCACCGTGTCACCATCAACGAGAACTGCCATCTGGCCGGTTGAGATCGGTCGCAACTCGGAACCGACCGAGCCCTTTCCGGCAAGAACATAAGCCAGTGCATTGAAATCCTTGCGCCATGGGATTTCAACTTCAGCATTTGGCGCTAACGTGATGTGCGTAATGGCTAGGGGAGTGTGTGAAATTCCGGGACCGGAGAAGTTCGCAATATCTCCAGCGAGAACTCGGACAAGTGCGCCGCCATCGGTGCTCGTAACCATGGAGGAATCAATTCCTTGTAGATCTTGGTACTGCGGGGCAATTCGCTTTTTGTCTTTGGGCAGGTTGATCCACAATTGCACGCCGTGGAACAGTCCACCGGATTCAACGAGGTGGGCGGGTGGCGTTTCGATGTGCAGGATTCCATCACCGGCGGTCATGTATTGCGTACCGCCAGATTCAATGATTCCGCCACCACCATTGGAGTCTTGATGTAAAAACTGTCCATCAATTAAGTAAGTGAAAGTTTCGAAACCACGGTGTGGGTGCCACGGGGTCCCCTTGGGTTCGCCGGGCGCGTATTCCACTTCACCCATTTGATCCATGTGAATGAAAGGATCAAGGTCACTCTGATCAATCATCGCAAATGCGCGTCGAACAGGAAAACCCTCGCCCTCATGTCCTTGTGGCGCCGTTGTAATTTTTTTCACCGAACGAGGCTGGGCCTCAAGCGGGATCTCAAAACGTGGCAATGTCAACGTGTCAGCGGTTACGGCGGGCATCGGATCTCCTTTGTTGAAACTTCAACTAGTTTAGCATGGGTCTGAGATAGGAATGGTTCCTAGCGTAGATTCCTTTTCAGAAATCGTTCAACCTGGCGAATTGAGTCGTTCCACTCACCAAACATGTAATGCGGTGCTCCCGGGTACTCAACGTAAGTAACGTCAACTCCGCTTTTCTCCAAGGCAGCATTGGTTGCGCGAGCCCAGGAAATATCACAGCTCTCATCTTTGGTTCCGTGAATCATCAGGACCGGTTCGGTGATCCGGGAGAAGTAATTACGACTGGACATGTTCTGCCAGGCAATTGGGTTCTCTTTCGGTGTGCCATATTCCTTCAGGATTTGGTCACCAATCGGATAGTCGTTGCGTTGCCACTTATTGAAATTATCTTCCGCCAAAGTACTCGTTGACGCGTAAGTAATCGCTGCATCAAAGACCCCCGGTTGCAACACGAGTGCTTGGAATGCAACACCGCCACCCATTGATCGCCCGAGAAGTGCAATCTTGTTTTTATCGAGATAGGAATACTGAGAACTTTTAACTGCCAATGCGGCACCGATTACGTCTTCGGCGTATCCCAGACGCATGGACACGTCATTTTTTGGATCGTTATCCGATCTAGCGTGGTTTCGGTAGTCAACGTGTAACGCCACATATCCGTTGTTGCCCAACCAATCCTGTTCCCGCCGAAAACCTTGTCCACTCCAATAGGTTGCTGGATCGATGTAGCCGTGTGCGAGAACAACAACGGGAAATGGCCCAGTGCCCCGGGGCTTAATCATGATTCCTGAGATAGTCAGCCCGCCCGTTTCATAGGTAATCCGGTGTCGCGTGTATTTGGCGCTGGAACTGAATGCTTTGCCTACCTTGAGGTCTCCGCCGGAATATTCGCGGGTAAATGCTGCTGGAATTGACGACCCGATCGGGGTAGTCGGGGTGGCAGTGGCCGGCAAGATTGCTGGGAGCAGTAAAGCTCCGACTAAAGCGATGAGAATGGACAAACGAAATCGAGGTGCCATGTGAACACGGTAATACGAACTTTCATTTCGCGCCACGCACACTATTGGGTTTAGATCCCTAGATGCCTGATCCCAAGAACTAAGATCACCAGCAATGCCACCCATCGCGATAGGCCTCCTGGCCGGACTCATCTCTGGCAGTTTTGGTGTTGGCGGCGGAATCATAATTGTGCCGGGCCTAGTCTTGCTCCTACATTTCACGCAGCGCCTGTCCCATGGAACGTCACTCCTTGCGATCATGCCAATTGCGGCCGCCGGCGTTATCGGATTTGGATTCCACGGTTCTATCAATTTGGGCTATGCGCTTTTTCTCGGCATTGGCAGCATTGTTGGCGCGGTTTTAGGAACCAAACTGTTGAGCTCGATCAGCAATGTGTGGTTAGCGCGTTTTTTCAGTGTCCTCTTGCTGATCACCGCGATCTGGCTTTTTGTTGACATCCCGGTTAATTCTGAAGAGTTACCACTGACACCCGCGACGGCAGTCCTCTTGATTGCACTGGGTGTCCTCGCCGGTGGAATTGCCGGACTACTTGGTGTTGGTGGAGGGATAATTCTTGTTCCCGTACTCATTCTCGTCTTTGGTGCCGCTGCTCCTGTTGCGAAAGGTACGAGTTTGCTTATCGCACTGATTGCGGGGACTGCTGGCAGCTGGCGTAATTACCGCAATGAAAACATCGACATTCCCGTAGCTCTGAAAATCGGTTTGGCGGGTATCCCCACGGCACTGATCGGTGCTCAACTCGCCATGGTGATGTCTGATCAAGTTTCCAGAATTCTTTTTGCGATGCTTCTCGTTATCACTGCAGTAAGACTCGTGCAGACTTCGCGCACACACGGAAGGTAAAACAGCCCAACACTTTCTGCCCGGTAAAGTGGCCAATTCGCATCAGGATGGGAGTACCCTCTCTTTCACTTAAGAAGTCGACCAAACTGTTCGTGAACGCTCAAGACTCAATTCGATTTGGGGAGGTGCACCATCAATCTGCGAGATGCCTTGAGCAATATTCAGGAGTTAGCCAAGTGGAATTGGCAGCGCCTGGGTGATTCCGCCGCGCTCAGTCCCAGGGTCGCCTGGCTCTATTTCCCTTTGGGCCTTTTAGGGCCGCTCCTGCTTGAACCCAACCGTCTGGGGGGCAGCCTCGCGAGCTGGCTTGTTGTCGGATTAGCTGGCCAATCAGGAATCTTTTTGACACTGTGGGTTTCACGTATGGTCATCCACCGGAAGACGACATCACAATCGCGCCCGATCGCAAACCTGGTTGCAATTCTTATCGCAATTGGGTTCAGGGGAGCGGCGATTGCATGGGTGGCACATGCTTTGGCACTCACCGACAAGGTTGACCTGGCGTATCGACTCAATGCGGGAATTTTCACACAAACCGGATTTCTGGTGGCCGTAGCCGTGATTGTCAGTTCCTTTAGTTTTCATCGACAAATAGCGGACCAATTATGGAAACAGCAAGTTCAATTGCGTGAATTGAACTCATCAATGCAGGACAGACTTGTAAGTGCGCGAAGTGCGCTCACGGCGCAAGTTCACCAAACGATCGACCCGTTGATTGAGGAAATCGGTCGAGGGCTGGATCAAGTTGCGGCCGGGGAAAATTCTGCGCCAATTCAAGACTTGATTCGAGACATTGTTGACGATCACTTACGCCCCTTATCGCATAGTTTGGAGTCCAAAGAAGCAAGCGAGATAGTACTGCCTGAAAGTTCGTCACCGCCCTTGACTGAGTGGATTCCCCTTCCGCCGAAGCCACCCATGTCACTTGTCATTCGCCCATTTTCCACGAGTTTTTTTGTCGCGTTACTTGCTGCCTCACCAGGGTTGCTAGCTAATGGAATTCTTGGCGCGATCGTGTATCCACTTATCGCATTTATTCTGACCGCACCGATTCTCCTTGCGATTCGAGCACTTATTGGATCATGGAAAATCCCCCTACGGTGGGCTATTTCATTCACATTCTGTTTAAGCGCAGTGGTAGTCGGGGTGACAAAAGTCTTTATTGCAGAAAGGTTTCTTTCATTTCCCACCAACAGCATTCTCGTCACGTTAATTGGGGGAGGTCTCGCTGGAACGCTTTCGGCAACCTATGCACTCGCAAACAATCGACGATTAGCAACTGAAAGTGCCTTGCGGAGTTCGATCGAGGAACTTCAAGTGAAATTAAGTATCCTGCGACAGAATGAATTTGTGATTCGCAAAGAACTCAGCTACATCCTGCATGGCAGTGTTCAAAGTGCACTCCATGTGGCAGCAATGCGTCTTGCATCTCAAGAGAATCCTGACGTGAATCTCTTGACATCAATCCGAAAAGATATCGAAGAAGCTACCGCTCGCCTTGAGACACCAGTGTCATCTGATGCGCTCCTTGTTGACACCCTGTCAGACATTGCTGAACTGTGGGATGGAACGTGCTCGGTCAGGTGGACACTGGATTACCGGACTCTTCGCAGGCTCGTCGACTTCCCAGTGGCAGCCAGTTGCGTTGCTGAGATCACGAGAGAGTGCGTAGGGAATGCGATTCGACACGGCCATGCCACTGAAGTATGGATAACAATTACTGAATCTGTTGATCGGATCACGTTGATATCACTCGATAATGGAACAGTGGAAACGGATTGGACACCCGGGATGGGTTCGAATATGTTAAGTGAGATGTGCATGTCATGGACACATTCGACAGATCCCAAGGGCACCCGTGTTACAGCTGAGCTGGCAACTTCCTCATCATAAAATCGGTACAAATCACCCCAAATTTGATTTCTATCTCGCCGCGCATGGGGCGTGATACATAATATTCCCATGGACTCTGCTGCAAGCAACGCAAGCTTCGTCGCCTTGAGTTCAATTCCCGGCGCTGTTTTGTGGACCATGTCTCCCGCTGGTGCGATCACCCAAATCAGTGACACCATCCTGCAAGTGCGTGGAATAACTCCAGAAGAGGCTTTGGCGCAGACACTTGATCAGATGCTCACACAAAGCTCGATAGGAAAATCGCTGGCCTACTTCGAGCAATTCAGCCGTGATGTTCTCGCGGGGCGTGAGCCGGAGCCGTTTCACGGAGACTTTGAGTACTTTCACAAGGATGGCTCAATAGTCGTGTGCGAAGTCATGGCGGTCCCTGAATTTGACTCTGAAGGGGTACTGACTCAACTGCGTGGTGTCAGCGTCGCCAAGGGATAGCGACACGTGATTCGCCCCCAAACACAGGGTTTTCCCTGTGTCTTGGTTTTTCGGGATGAATGCGGCCGCGATGATTTCGTCCACGTTGAAGCCCGTCGATGCAAGTTGGAGATACCGTGACCAGAAACGAGTTGGCGCCCAGTATTGATCAACGGCAACTGTGGGGTAGTCAAATAAAGGCTGCGCGCGAATCCGCAGGAATTCCGATTGAAGCAATTTCAAGCTCTTTTAATTTACGCGAGTCATTTGTTGGTGCCCTCGAAAGTGGTGAAGGCAACATACATATGGAATGGCCCTACGAGCGCCAGCATTTGCAAGCCATAGCAAAAATGCTTGGCGTGACGCTCAATGACGAAATTACACAGTGATGGACACAGGAACGTCAGGCAGCGAATCCATTAAATTCAAAGATTTAGCCAAACGCTCCGTCCTAGTAGTTGAAGATGATTCGTTCCTTCGAGACCTTCTTGCTGTTGCTCTGGAACGAAGCGGTTTTGTTGTTGAGACAGCCGCGTCCGCGGCAGATGCAAAGCGCGTTTTCAGTCGGGGGGATCATGATGCAGTGATGCTTGACGTTTCGCTTGGTCCTGGACTTAATGGTTTTGATCTTGCCCAGATTTTAAGGAGTCAGTCACCCAACGTCGCTATTGTCTTTCTGACAGATTTGCCGGACTCACGGTTCGCGGGTAAGGAGCCGGGTGAGCTTCCCCCCGGCATTGTTTATTTACGCAAGTCAAAGATGAGCGATACTCAGACATTGGCCATAGCCCTGGACTCGGCTCTTCGCGGCATCAACATGGCAGAGTTTCGACAGGATCAGGAACAGGACAGGCCTCTCGGAAACTTGACGCGAAAGCAACTCACAGTGCTTGGACTTGCTGCTCGCGGGATGACCAATGCGCAAATTGCTGCCGAACGTGGGGTCAGTGTTAAAGCGGTCGAGGACACTATTGCCCGTGCTTCTCAGGCGTTGGCATTGGGTAATGAAGATGGTGCTAACACTCGTGTCACCGCAGTGCGCCATTACCTTGAGGCAACGGGCGGTCAAGTCTTCACTGCTGATGATTTGCAGTAGCCGCTGAGCGTCAGCAAAAAACCTTCAAGTCTCTACTAGAGGTTTAGACTCGTGCATTCCGACTTTCGCGCATGGGGCTACCCCCGTATTTAGCGCTTGGCCATGAGGGGTCTAACGGAAAATCATGAGGTGATCGGGAGCAGTTTCTCACGCGTAATGCGCCGGCAGTGGACCTCGCGCGCCTTCCGTGCAATTGCTGTCACGCTCTCTGCACTTCTTGTTGTCACGCTAGTAAGTACCGCTCCGGTAATGGCTGCGGATGTTGATCCAGTCACTAGCGATTCCAGTAGTGAGATTGAGATCGAAAATGAATTGACGGTTTCGGAACCATGTGTGCCGAGTGAGTTAGTTGTCAAACCATCTGTGTCACCGTCACCATCTGTGTCACCGTCACCATCTGTGTCACCGTCACCATCTGTGTCCGCGTCACCATCACCGTCAGAGTCCGTGTCACCTTCTCCGTCTGCATCACCATTGATATCTGCATCTGAGACAGCATCACCATCTGCGTCCGCGTCACCATTGGTATCTGCATCTGAGACAGCATCACCATCTGCGTCCGCGTCAGCGTCACCGTCTGCTTCTGCGCTATCAGCACGTGCAGGAGAATTGCCTGCGATTGAACCAGAAACCAGGTCAGTCGAGCCATCTGGATCCGCGAGTCCGTCTGCGTCCGCGTCACCGTCTGCGAGTGTGAGTCCGTCTGCGAGTGTGAGTCCGTCTGCGAGTGTGAGTCCGTCTGCGAGTGTGAGTCCGTCTGCGAGTGTGAGTCCGTCTGCGAGTGTGAGTCCGTCTGCCAGCGTGAGCCCTTCTCCCAGTGTTAGCCCCGAACCAACTGAGATAAACGTCTGCCCCGAGACACCTATAGATGTCGTGGTCTTGCCAGGAAATAACTCAGCTGAAATCCAGTGGGCTGCACCGATTGTTGTTGAAGATTCGGAAACGCCAGCGCTGTCGGGGTACCGAATTCGCGTGGAAGCCATTGATGACTCTGGGGATTTCCAAGAGGTCACCATTTCTGCACCGGCAGTTAACGCCACGGTTTCAGGCCTTCGAAATGGACGCACATATGTCGTGACGATCATTGCGATTAGTCCTGTGGGAGAAAGCGCACCGTCAGGACCGGTAGAGGTAACCCCGACCAATGGAATGGACGGGGAGGTTTCACGGCTAGTTGTTGAATACGAACCTGGTGTGGATCCACTGGAATCCACCACGGTGGCTACAGGCGCGGAATTGGTTGAGGCCGTAGTGCTTGAACCAGGCAAGGAATTGGGCGATGGCCTGCGTACCGTGGAATTGAGTGAGCCGGTTTCACTCGCTGATGCTGAGGAAATGGCCGAAGTGCTCACGGCAGACCCCCGGGTTGTTTCGGCAGAACCAGACCAGATCGTGACCACGGCCTCCTTCCCAGAAACGTCACCCGATGACGCGGACTTCGCTGGATCCCAGTGGAATCTCTGGGATAAGTTCGGGATTGGTGCTGCAACTTCTCCAACGGAAATGACCTCGGCATATTCGATCGCACAAGGTAAAGGTGTCCGTGTCGCCGTTATCGATACTGGAATCACGGCACATGCCGATTTCGGTGACCGAATCATCTCAGGTTACGACTTTGTGTCGAACTACCCAGAGTTAGCGGGTGTTCGCGATTCAGGTGTCGCATTCCAGGGCCGCAGTGGAGTCGTTGATGCATCTGAACCCGTCACAACGCCTTCAACGAGCGCACCGACTGCGAGCGCATCGCCAACGAGCGCACCGACTGCGAGCGCATCGCCAACGAGCGCACCGACTGCGAGCGCATCGCCAACGAGCGCAACGGCAATTCCTGCGCCGGTTGAGAATACTGTCAGTTTTGATGGCGATTACGTTGATTCAGAACGATATGGGCCAACTGGTTGGGATTCAAACCCAACAGACCCGGGCGATTGGCGCGCGGTCGCACCGGTCCGAAATAGCTCCTGGCACGGAACCGGAATGGCCGGAATTATTGGCGCTGGAGCAAACAACGGTATTGGAATTGTTGGAGTATCGCCAAAAGCTTTGATTCAGCCGATCCGTGCGCTCTCTTGGCGCGGCGGCCTACTCTCCGACGTAGCAGCATCGATCACATGGGCATCCGGTGGCTCTGTTCCTGGGGTTCCTGACAATGCCACGCCAGCGAATGTCATCAACCTTTCATTCGCCACATTTGGAATGTGTACGCCTGCATTGCAAACGGCGATCGATGGAGCTCTCTCAAGGGGTGCGAGTGTTGTCGCTGCTGCTGGCAATGCCAACGACGATGTGCGCAACTACGCACCTGCAAATTGCGAAGGAGTCATCAGCGTTGGTGCATCAGATAAAAATGGAAAGCGTGCCGCTTACTCGAACTTTGGTGAAGGAATCGATGTCTCCGCACCGGGCGGAGACATCAATGGTGATGGAACATCCGGGGTTTACACCCTTTTCAACAACGGAACAACCGAACCGTCAACTGATGGCTACACCTACTCGCAGGGAACATCCGTTGCGGCAGCGCATGTCACCGGCGCAATCGCTCGACTCATTGAACTAAGTCCTGATTCATCGCCATCTCTACTGCGTTTCTTGATCACTGGCTCATCATCGACCAAGAGATTTGCCGATGGCGCATGCGATATTGATCCGGCAAAGGGTTGCGGTTCTGGCATTGTTCAAATCGCCTCGAATGCCATGACGAACACCTTTAACTTCACGGGGGGAGTCCAGACCTGGACGGTTCCCGCGGGTGTCACATCCATCCACGTGAATGCATTGGGTGCTGCGGGTGGCGGAAACAGCGGTGGCTCTTACGGCGGTGCTCGCGTGCAAGGTGTGCTTCCGGTGACGGCAGGTGAGACTCTCAGTGTCTACGTCGGCGGCGGCGGAAAATCCGGAGCTGAAGGCGTGGCTGGCGGTTGGAATGGCGGAGGCAGCGGTCTGGGAACCTACGGCGGCGGCGGTGGTGGCGCGACCGACCTGCGACAGGGTGGTACGGCAATCGGTAACCGCGTCATCGTCGCCGGCGGCGGCGGTGGCGGCGGTCTCTACGGTGGCGGCGGTTCGGGTAACTTCCCTGCCGGTAACCCGGGAACGGTGTGCAGTTCTACCTGGACCAGCTGCGTGAATGGGAGTACCGGCGGCACTCAGTCGAGCGGTGGAGCAAACGGTGTCGGCGTCTCGGCTACCGCCTCACAGGCTGGGGGCGGTGGCGGTGGCTACTTCGGTGGTGGCGCAGGGACTACCAACTCCGGCGGTGGTGGTGGCTCAAGTGCTGCGCACGGCTCGGTCTGGCCGTTGACCCATACTCCTGCCGCCAATGCCGTGACCGGTGCGAATGGTTCACTGACCATCACCACGACCGTGAGCTCGCTCGCGCCAACTGATCTGACCGCGGCCGGTTTCAGCCGATCAGTTGATCTGTCGTGGACCCCGTGGTCATTCGACGCGGTGACCGGCTATCGCATCAAGTGGGGAACTGATCCCGCGGCATTGACCAACCAGTTCGATGTGAATTCACCGGTGTCGAGTGTTCGTCACCAGAGCATGACTCCGTTGACTATCACTAACCGTGCGCTTACTTCGAATGTCGCAACGCTAACTTCTGCATCCGCTCACGGGCTGGCGGTCGGTGACGTTGTGGTTGTGGAAGGAGTTGGTGCACCATTTAACGGCACGGTAACTGTGACAGCGGTTCCCACTTCCACAACATTCCGTTACGCGGCCACCTCGGCTACAAATGTCGCAACAGCTGCGGTATCGCCGACGGGTCTTGCGCAGAAGGAACTCAGTCTGCCAATTGGCACAACCTTTTATTACCGGATTGCAACTCGTTACACGGACGCTTCGCAGTCATGCAACACGAACTGCATCTCCGCATACAGCACTGTTGCTGTAAGTGCCGAGACAGTCTTCGCGCAAGGACGCGTCTTTGACTACACGGGCGCTCCGCAGCTCTACACGGTGCCCGCGGGTGTGACTTGGTTGCAGGTTGATGCACTTGCTGGACAGGGTGGCACGGCTGGTACGAACGGTTACTCGGGTGGTCTAGGTGGTCGCACTCGCGCAACGATTCCTGTCACTCCGGGTGAGATGCTGTTTGTGTACACAGGTGGCGCTGGCGGCGGTGTGATGCGAGATTTTGACACTTCTACAACACTTCCCTACACATACTCCGCAGGTTGGAATGGTGGTGGTACGGGTAATAATTCAAATGCCGGTGGTGGTGGCGGTGCATCGGATATTCGTCGTAATGAGTTCACGGTCACGAACAGATCCCTTGCATCCAATGTGGTGACGCTGACTACTTCCGTTGCACATGGCTTTACAGCGGGTGGAACTGTGGTTGTTGCTGGTGTTGATGCGACATTCAACGGCACCTACACAATTCTTGCTGCTCCTACGACGACGACTTTCACGTATGCGAAGACGTCGTCGAATGTGTCCTCGACGGCGAGTGCGGGAACTGTTCGCGGGCCGAGTACACCGGCGAATGCGGCTTCGCTTGCCTCGCGGGTCGTGGTTGCGGGTGGTGGTGGTGGTGCGGGTTACTACGCCAATGGTGGTGCTGGTGGTGGACTCGTTGGTGGTTCGTCTTCGGGTGCAAGTGGGACAACTAGTTTTGGTGGTACGCAGACGTCGGGCAATGCTTTGGGTGTTGGCAAAAGCGTGTTAAGTGTTGGAGCCTCTACCAATGCTGGCGGCGCCGGTGGTGGTTTCTGGGGTGGTGGCGTTTCAACCAACAATGTTGGCGGCGGCGGAGGATCCAGCTGGACTCAGGCAACAGCACTGTCTGGCAGTGACCCGCGCATAGCCATCGGTGTAATCCACAATCAAGGCGTTCGAGCCGGCAACGGACTCATCACGCTTTCGAGTCCACTGACTAATACGTTGTTAGCCCCGACCAATCTCACCGCTTTTGGCGAGCAACGGCAAATCTCACTGAACTGGACGCAAACTGACTCGGAGACCGTGACCGGTTACCGAGTGTTGTGGGGAACCACAAGCGGTGAGCTCGACAACTCCTTTGACATCCTTGATCCAAATGCCACCGGGTACGTGCATTCCGGACCCACTGTCACTGCTATCACCAACGCTGCGCTTGCATCGAATGTCGTAACACTCACCACCAGTTCCGCCCACGGACTCACCACCGGCAACGGCGTTCGGATTCAAGGGCTTGGGTTCCCCTACGACGGTACTTTCACGGTGACTTCGACCACGGCAACAACCCTCAGGTATGCGCGTACCGCAAGCAATATTGCGAGCGCGTCGGTGACGGGCCTCGTGCAGCGATCAGCATTGCTTACCTTGGGCAAGACCTACTACTACCAGGTGGCGCCGATTTATACAGACCTCAATCAGGGATGTGGGCGTCAATGCATCGGAGAGGTGACCGAGGAGATTTCGGCCCTTGTTCGCTTTACGTCATCCACCAATTTCTCCTACACCGGAGCACCGCAGACCTACACCGTGCCGGCAGGGGTCACATGGCTCGGTGTCGACATCTTGGGAGCGCAAGGTGGAACCGCAGGTGTCAACGGGTACACCGGTGGGAATGGCGGTCAGGTCACGGGAACCATCCCCGTTACCCCTGGGGAAACCCTGTATGTCTACACGGGCGGGTCCGGCGGTGGAGTCACCCTCAACTTTGACGGTTCCATTGCTGGTAACACGTATGACGCGGGTTGGAATGGTGGCGGTACGGGTAACAACACCTATGCCGGTGGTGGTGGTGGGGCCTCGGATATTCGGCGTAATGAGTTCACGGTTGCGTCTGGGTCGAATGTGTCTGGCACCGTGACGTTAACGACGAGTGCGGCACACGGTTTTACTGTTGGCTCTTCGATTGTTGTGAATGGTGCGGGTGCTCCTTTTGATGGGACCTTCACCACGATCACGGGTACTACGGGTTCAACAATTAAGTACACGGTTTCTTCAACGACTGCGGCATCGACAAGTTCGGGAACTGTTCGTGGTCCGAGTGCTCCGGCGAATGCGGCTTCGCTTGCCTCACGAGTGGTGGTTGCTGGTGGTGGTGGTGGTGCGGGTTACTACGCCAATGGTGGTGCTGGGGGTGGACTCGTTGGTGGTTCGTCTTCGGGTGGGAGCGGGACAACAAGTTTTGGTGGTTCGCAGACGTCGGGTAATGCTTTGGGTGTTGGACGAGGCGTGCAAAGTCTTGGCACATCCGTCAATGCTGGTGGTGCTGGCGGTGGCTACTGGGGTGGTGGCGTCTCGACCGGAAACAATGTTGGTGGCGGCGGCGGATCCAACTGGGCCAGTGCGGTCGCAGCGTCACCGAGTGACCCGAGAACCGCTGCGGGTATCCGGCACAGTCAAGGTGTGCAGTCAGGCAACGGTCTCATCACGATTAGCGCACCGGATTCAGGTGCACTCCGTGTGCCGCTGAACGTTCAAGCCACGGGACAACTCGGACAGGTTGCCTTGAACTGGACTGCTTCACCCATTGATGCGACAACGGGCTACCGCCTCTTGTGGGGGACCAGCCTTGGGGCAATCACCAATCAAATCGATATCCCAGGTGCAGCCACCACGAGCTATGTACACACGGGTCGAGCGGTGGGCACCACCTATTACTACCAGCTTGCAGCCATGTATTCGGACTTCAGTCTGCCCTGCGAGGGTGCCTGCGTATCGGGTTACTCAACCACAGTATTCGCCACTCCGATCTTCACTTCCGACCTCGTCTTCGAATACACCGGTGCACCGCAGATCTACACGGTTCCGCAGGGTGTGAGTTGGTTACAGGTCGATGTTCAAGGTGGTCAAGGTGGTACGGCGGGTGCCAACGGCTACACCGGTGGTTTGGGTGGTCGTACGCAGGCAACGATTCCGGTGACACCGGGGGAGACTTTGTATGTCTATACAGGTGGTTCTGGTGGTGGTGTCTCGTACAACTACGACGGTTCCCGTGCTGCGAGTAACACGTATGACGCGGGTTGGAATGGTGGCGGTACAGGTAATAACTCCAATGCTGGTGGTGGTGGTGGTGCATCTGACATTCGTCGTAATGAGTTCACTGTTACGAATAAGGCACTTACTTCGAACATTGCAACGTTGACGACCGCGCTACCACATGGTTTTGCGGTGGGCGCTTCCGTTGTGATTGCCGGTGTTGATGCAACGTTTAACGGTTCGTTCACGGTTGCATCCGTTCCATCAACGACAACATTCACGTATGCAAAGACAGCATCGAATGTGTCCTCAGCAGCGAGTGCAGGAACTGTTCGTGGCCCGAGCCTGTGGAGTAACACTGCCTCTATAGCGTCGCGGGCAATCGTTGCTGGTGGTGGTGGTGGTGCGGGTTACTACGCCAATGGTGGTGCTGGGGGTGGACTCGTTGGTGGCTCGTCCACGGGTGTAAGTGGGACAACAAGTTTTGGTGGTTCGCAGACGTCGGGTAATGCTTTGGGTGTCGGACGAGGCGTGCAAAGTCTTGGCACATCCGTCA
>JBIIOS010000082.1:0-8901 GCA_044336805.1 Candidatus Nanopelagicales bacterium | reverse complement strand
ACGAAATCAAGTCGAGCGCTTTGGTGGAGTGGTTCAACAACTTCGATCTCGGACTCACGCCACCGCGTGACTGCAGTGTCAGCATCGTTGTGATTCACAAGAATGTAATCAGTGTCGAAGGTGCTCACAACGAAAATTCCCATTTGGGCGTCGGCGATCACCTGTGAAATTTGGGCCACTATTCCGGTGAGGGTGAACTCCATGGTGCCGGCGACCCGGAAAGCGGTCCAGTCATCTGATCGTTCCAGAACACCCACGGTAGGCGATTGATTTTTCATGCACACCAGTGAGAGTTCGTCATATGAGGAAGAAAGCGACCAGAAGTCAGTCCGCGCAGGTGGTGAGGGAATTGGGCCCGTGGGGTCAAGTTTGAGCACCGAGTAAGCGGGGAGTTGTCGAATCAAAAGCACGCCAAACTCTAGCGTTTGCCACCCATGTGAAATGGAAATGTGATAAACGCCTAGTCTTCGCAAGTGACTTTCCGCTCAGATTTACGCAATGTAGCCATCATTGCCCACGTTGACCATGGCAAAACCACCCTCGTGGACGCCATGTTGTGGCAATCTGGAGCTTTCCGTGAGAACCAGGACGTGAATGACCGGGTCATGGATTCGATGGACCTTGAGCGCGAAAAGGGCATCACGATTCTGGCTAAGAACACTTCCGTTCGTTATATGGGACCTTCTGCCCCACCGGAAGGCATGACTTTCAACATCATTGATACACCCGGTCACGCTGACTTTGGTGGTGAGGTTGAGCGTGGGCTCGAGATGGTCGACGGGGTTGTACTCCTCGTTGATGCCTCCGAGGGTCCGCTACCCCAAACCCGATTTGTGTTGCGCAAGGCTCTCCAAAAGAATTTGCCGGTTGTTCTTGTCATAAACAAGGTCGATCGACCTGACTCACGAATCGCTGAAGTGGTCGACGAAGCCTATGAACTTTTCCTTGACCTCGATGCCAATGAAACTCAGATCGAATTCCCGATCGTGTACACGAGTGCTAAAGCTGGCCGGGCCTCGTTGACCCGACCCGCTGACGGTGGAATGCCAGAGGAAGAAAACCTCGAGCCGTTGTTCCGCACTCTGGTTGAAACGATCCCCGCGCCCAGTTATACAGAGGGTGCACCGCTGCAAGCCCACGTAACCAACTTGGACGCATCCCCTTATTTGGGTCGTTTGGCACTGTGCCGCGTTCATGAGGGAACAATCAATAAAGGCCAACAGGTTGCCTGGATTCAATCTGATGGAAGCATCAATCGAATGCGCGTTGTTGAACTCCTGATGACCGAAGCTCTTACCCGTGTGCCCGCCGACAGCGCCGGACCCGGAGACATCATCGCGGTGGCAGGCTTTCCCGACATCACGATCGGTGACACCTTGGCCGATCCGGAAAATCCGATTGCTTTGCCCGTGATCACGGTGGACGAACCTTCAATCTCGATGACAATCGGAATTAATACTTCTCCCCTCGCCGGTCGTAGTGGTGGAAACAAATTAACCGCCAACATGGTGAAAGAGCGATTGCAGGCTGAAACGATCGGTAACGTCTCGATTCGTGTTCTTCCCACCGAGCGTCCCGATACATGGGAAGTTCAGGGTCGTGGTGAATTACAACTCGCGATTCTTGTTGAGATGATGAAGCGTGAAGGATTCGAATTGACAGTGGGCAAGCCCCAGGTTGTCACCCGGATTATCGATGGCAAGTTGCATGAGCCCGTTGAGCGTCTTTCGGTTGACATCCCCGAGGACTACCTAGGCGTTGTCACCCAACTCATGGCGCTGCGCAAGGGCCGCATGGATCAGATGGTCAACCATGGAACCGGATGGGTCCGCATGGACTACCTGGTGCCTGCCCGAGGTCTGATTGGTTTCCGAACCGAGTTCCTCACTGAAACCCGCGGAACCGGACTCCTGCACCATGTATTCGACAATTACGCCCCTTGGTTTGGTGAATTACGCACCCGTCCAACCGGATCGCTGGTTGCCGACCGGGTCGGTCCAACCACCGGCTTTGCTTTGGCAAACTTGCAAGAGCGGGGCACGATGTTTGTTGGCCCCGGCACCGAGGTCTATGAAGGAATGGTCGTCGGGGTGAACTCCCGCAGCGACGACATGGATGTGAATCCAACAAAGGAAAAGAAACTGACCAACATGCGTCAGTCTTCAGCCGATGTGTTGGTTCCGTTGATTCCGCACAAGCAACTTTCACTCGAGCAGGCTCTTGAATTCTGTCGGGAAGACGAGTGCGTTGAAGTTGCACCTTCAGCGGTCCGGATTCGCAAAGTGATCCTGGATGCCGGAGAGCGCCAGCGTTCTGGCCGCAAAGCTAAGGCGTAAACGCAACTCGTCACTGTAGGTGCTCGTGAAAGAATTCCAATTCTGCGAGCATTAAGTTCTCGGCAATGATCTCCTGCGTGGTCATGTGGGTTATGCCGGAGAGTGGAAGTACTGAGTGCGCTTTACCTGCAGCTAACAGGGCACTTGAAAGTCGAAGTGAATGAGCTACGAGAACGTTGTCATCGGATAAGCCATGGATAAGCAATAGCGGACGATCCAGTTTGTTTGCTCGATTGATCAGAGACGTTGCTTTATAGGCTTCTGCATTCTCACCGGGTAAACCGAGATAGCGTTCTGTGTAAGCAGTGTCATAGAGGGCCCAGTCGGTTACGGGGGCACCTGCAATTCCCGCCTTAAAGATATCTGGCCGATCCATGGTGGCGAGAGCTGCAAGGTAACCACCAAATGACCATCCGTGAATACCGACTCGATCAAGATCAAGATCAGGGTGCCGCTGACCAAGTTCGGTGAGGGCGTCCACTTGATCCTGGACAACTTTGGTGGCCAGATCGTTTGAGATGCTGTACTCAAAGTCAGGCCCATGACCGGGGGTTCCGCGATTATCGGTGATCAGGACAGCGAATCCTTGATTGGCTAACCACTGATCTGAGCAAAAAGAAAGTCCCGATGCAATGACTCGCGCATGATGCGGACCGCCATAGGGAGAGCAAATAACCGGGATCTTTGTTCCCGCAACGTGATTCTCAGGCCAAATAATTGCACTCTTGAGGTTGAGCTTCCCGGTGGATTCCACCATGACATTGGGGGTCACAACGGGAGACTCCGCGTTGTTCGTAAATGTATATTTGGGTGAGGCAGGGTCATTGAGGTCGAAGAGCCAGTAGTGAGCCTTGGTGGTCGCAAAATTCGAGTGAGCTACAACAAGTAGGTCACCTTCATGCACACCAGAGTTCAAAGACTCAATATTTTCCCGTGATGAGAGTTGACCTTTTTCGATTGAGTAGATGTGTTGATTGGATGTTTCACTTTGCCCGACGTAGTAAATGTCACCGTTGGTGGAGAGAACACCCGTTACTTGAATCTCGACCGGACTGATCGCTTCCCCGTCAACACACAATCGAAATACGTTGTTCAGGGGCCGGATTTCAATGAGTTGCCCAACTTCATTGAGAGTGGGAACACCAGATGCAACCGTGTGCCACGGCCTTTCAATTCTTGTTTGAAGCAAGGTTGGTACTGACCCGCTGAGGGAAAAAATTTCTACGTCTTGTTGATTGCGCGAGAGGACACTAAAAGTTGTCGCGGATCCCGACGTACTAACGGAAACTAAATATGGATGGGTGTCTTTATTCCATGGTATTTCTTTAGTGACTCCGTTGAGATTCACCAGATGCAGAGAGATCTCGGCATTAGCCGTCCCAGCGAATGGGTATCGATGTTCACGTGCGGGTGCAAGTGGGTTAGCCGGGTCCGCGATCCAAGATATGTCAACAGCGCTTTCATCGACTCGCTCAACAATAAGACTTTGCGAATCTGCTTCCCACCAGTAGCCGCGCATCCGCTCTAGCTCTTCGGCTGCCACAAAATCCGCGAGTCCCCAAGAAACATTTTCCTCAGTTTCTGTTGGGCCACAGAGTCGATTTACTGTCTCTGTTGTCACATCAAAAGCAAAAAGTGCGCCATCTTGAACGAATGCGATGTGGTTCCCGTCGGGGCTCATCCGTGGATCGATGCACCTACCCCCGGTGTGAATCTGCAATGGAAATTCAATGACGTCATCTAATCGCTGGGGTAGGTGCTGTACGTAGAGCTCACCATCAAGTACATAGGTAATTCTTGTGAAAGTCTTGTCGGTGGAATACGCAGTTACCCCTTCGGTAACCTCACGCATGCGCTCTCTCCGGGCCAATTCCTCTGCCGGAATTTCCCCACCGCGTGAAATGTGCGCTGACTGCACTAAGCAGCGCTCACTCCAGCTCGATTCTAATTTTTCGGCCAGCCAGATATCCGTTGTCGCGGTTCTTCCGGTTGCACTTCGCAGAAAAAGAATGGCATCCCCGGTGGGCTTGATAGAGAAATTTCGGGGTGCCCCGAGTCGGAAACTGCGGGTTGCCGCTTTCTGTCTGGGAAATGACTCAGTCATGTGCGAACTATGCCTCATTCCGCGTGGCCGCTACCCTTAGCCGGTGACTTCTGCTGCCCGACTCCTTATCGTCCATGCCCACCCCGACGACGAATCAATCGGAACCGGAGCCACCATGGCCAAGTACGTCTCAGAGGGCGCCTCAGTGACGCTGGTGACCTGCACACTGGGTGAAGAGGGAGAAATACTAGTTCCTGATTTGGCGCACTTAGCGGCCGACCAAACGGATTCCTTGGGGGAGCACCGAATTAGTGAATTAAGCGATGCAATGGCGCTTCTGGGTGTAACTGACTTTCGGTTTTTGGGTGGCCCGGGCAAATACCGCGATTCAGGCATGATGGGTGTTGACAGCAATAAGCGCCCCGACTGTTTCTGGAATGCCGACCTGCTCGAGGCGGCCACCGACCTGGTCGCAATTATTCGTGAGGTGCGACCACAGGTGGTTGTGACCTATGACGACTTTGGTGGATACGGGCACCCCGACCACATCCAGGCTCATCGGGTCACCACCTATGCAATTGCATTGGCTGAAAGCCCAAGTTTTAAGCCTGAGCTGGGAGACGCTTGGACCGTTTCAAAGATCTATTGGACCGCTTTCCCTCGGAGTCGGATTATTTCCGGAATCGCCAAACTTAAAGAGATTGGTGACCAAAGTGAATTCGCATCTATGGATCCCGATGACATCCCGTTTGCTGTCGATGATTCGGTGATTACGACGGTCATTGATGGATCGGACTTCACACAGGCGAAATTTGATGCACTCACCGCCCATAAAACACAGGTGAGCACAGACAGCGGATTTTTCGCGCTCTCTAACAATTTGGGGCTAGAAATCTTCACGGAAGAACACTTCCGACTTGTTCGAGGAGACGCGCCGCGATCAGGTCAGGAAGTCGACCTGTTTGAAGGCCTGAATCTTGTCTGAACCAATTCGGCGGGTCCTGACATTAATGGGCTTTGTCCTGATGGGATTTGCGGTCGGGGTAGCCGGAGCATTCATTCAGGCGCAACGTTTCATCCTTTCCATCGGTGATTTTGTGGTTGTGATCCCATGGGGGACAGCTCTGCTACTCATCGCGATCACTTTCCTCACCCGATTGGCAACGGTTGCCGCACGAACCCGTTGGGCTGGCTGGCTTTTTTTCTCGTGTTGGCTGGCCGCGACCGTATTGCTCTCGGCCGACTCCCCATCGGGTGACCTAGCGATCAGTTCAGGTGCTCGTCAAATGGTCTACCTCTTCGGAGGAATCGTCCTCGGCGCAGCCGCTGCGACCCTTCCCGTTGAATTTCGGGTTCGAAAAGGAACCAAAGCAATCCCACAACCGTCAGTTTCCGTGGATTAAGAAATATCCCAGATCCAGATGTGTGCATGTCGCGTGAGCACTGAGCCGGTGGGGGTGCTTACCATAGGCACCTTGCCAAGGGGAATAGTGAACCCTAAAGAAATATTGTGAAACTGAAGGTTGTGGAGACGAGTCGTGAGTGAGCAGGCACCAACACCTCGAACTTCGCGGCGCACACCTATTCTGATTGGTATTGGAATAGCGGCTGTTATTGCTGTATCTCTGGGCATCTTCGTTGCAACCAATGGCACCGTGCGGCCTGGAACGACTGTTTCAGGGGTGGACATCGGTGGAATGAGCCCTGATGAAGCAATTGGTGTTCTTGAGGATTCTGTTTCTACAAAAGTTAACCGCAAACTCGAGATTTCAGCTGGGGATCAAATTTTTGAATTGCGTCCCCGGGCAGCTGGAATAACTCTTGATGCGCAGGCAACCGTGGAACAGGCGACATCTACCGGCTTTAACCCTCTTCAGATGATTTTTGACTTATTCGGATCTCGTGAGATTGAACCGGTCATCGCGGTTGACCAAGACGCTCTTGAGGATTCAGTTGCTTCTATCGCCGACGTAGTTAACCTCAATCCAGTCGAACCTCAACTTGCGGTATCCAATAGTGGTGTCACCTTGACTGAGGGAAGCGACGGTCTTGAGGTTGACCGAGAAGCGTTGAAAAATCAGATTGTTTCGATGGCCACCCAAACCCGTTCCATTATTGAGGCGCCGCTGGAAGTAACACCACCGAGTGTGTCCACCGCTGATGCTTCACAAGCAGAAGAGCTTGCGCGGCAAGCAGTTGCTAGCCCTGTCACAGTCTCTGTGGGTGAGATCACGGCGACCATACCTGCGGACGCCATTGCACAAGCATTGTCATTTACCGCCCAAGGGAATCAACTATCACCCGAACTCGACGGAGCAATCCTTCACGCATCGATTGCCAATGAACTCAAGCGCGTGGGAACACCTGGTCGTGATGCAAGCTTTAAAATTATTGACGGAAGTCCAGTAGTCGTTCCTTCGATTGTGGGTAGCGGGGTCTCCGATAGTGAACTGGCCACCGCCGTGCTGGGAGTTTTATCGAAGCAGGGTAATGATCGCAACGTTTTTGTCCCGTTGGGAACCCGCGAGCCTGAGCTGACAACAGCCGCGGCGCAGCAATTAGGTATCAACGAGAAGCTTTCCAGCTTCACTCAAAACTTTCCTTATGCTGCTTATCGGGTTACCAATATTGGGCAAGCTGCCAAATACATAGATGACACGATCCTGATGCCTGGCGAGACTTTTTCAATGAATGACACCATTAAGGAACGTACGGTCAAAAACGGATACACCGTGGGAACGGTCATTGGTCCAGGTGGTGTTTTTGAAGACGCTCTCGGTGGAGGTGTTTCAGCGGCGACTACCGCGATGTGGACGGCCGCGTTTTTTGCTGGAATGGAACGCACAGACACTAGGGCGCATTCACTGTATATCTCCCGTTACCAGCCTGGACTTGAAGCGACGGTTGCCTGGGGAATTTTTGATATGAAATTCACTAATACCTCACCAAATGCCGTCCTCATTAAAACAAAAATGACAAACAGTTCGATGAAGGTTACTTTTTGGGGAACACGCCAATATGACTCAATTGAAGCTGACTTTGGTGAGCGGATAAATATCAAGCAGCCCAAAAAGGTTGTGGTGACCACCAAGAAGTGCGTACCTCAGGCGGGCATTGAAGGCTTCACCATCACGGTGGATCGTGTATTTATCAAGGATGGCGTCGAGGTAATCCGCGAGCCCATGACAACGATCTACAACGCGGGTCCAAATATCGTGTGCAAGAAAAAGCCTAAGTTGGAAGACCTTGATCCAGGCGGCTCAGAGTTTGACAACTTGATTCCAAGCCCCACACCCTCGCAAAGTCCTTCGGCCAGTGCTACACCTGAATGATTTACGAACTAATTCTTAATCGGCTCGAGGTGCGCACCGTCGCTGGTGTCCACGACGGTGAATCCGTAACCCTCAATTCGATCCCGAAGTTCATCGCTCAACGCCCAATCTTTTGCACTTCGAGCCGCATTGCGTTGATCCAGAAGTTCTGAAACTTCTGTGGGAATTTGCACAGTTGAGTTGAGATCCTTACCCACATCACGAGCGAGGTCCAAGCCGAAAAGTGAATCAAGGTGCGCAAATATCTCGAACTTGGCCCCGTCACTGATTTCACTGTTTTTTTCTAGGTTTCGCAATGCATTTACAGCCATGGGGGTGTTGAGGTCTTGCGAAAAATACCCGGAGATTTCATCGACGATCGCTTGATCCATCGCCTGTGAATTGCTCTGGGACCAGGTGTTTACTTTGTGTCGCCAGCGGTTAAGGAGCTCCTGGGAAGACTCGATTACTTCCCAAGTGAGGTTCATCTGGCTACGATATTTGTGTTGCATGAACGCTAAGCGAAGTGCGAGTGGGTCGTAACCGCGATCAATAACGTCTTGCACCAGAACGACATTGCCTGAAGACTTACTCATTTTCCGTGTTTCAAAAAGTAGATGTTCAGCATGTACCCAATGCCGGACCACTTCGTGATCACTTGATTTGCCTTCACCCGAAGTCGCTGAATTACTCTGCGCTCGCTCGTCCTCGTGGTGGGGGAATCGGAGATCAATGCCACCCGTGTGAATGTCAATGTTTTCACCGAGTAGATCCAAACTCATCGCGCTGCATTCGGTGTGCCAACCGGGAAACCCGCGTCCCCAAGGGGTTTCCCAAGTGAGTTGGGTGCGATTCTCACCCGCGGATTTCCAGAGGGCCCAGTCCGCATGAAACCTCTTGGCTGAATCGTTCTCCTCGGCGTCAAATCTATGGCCGGGACGAAGCGCATCGAGTCTGTTTCCGCTTAATGCTCCATAGCTGGGAAATGACTCAGCGGAAAAATAGACCGAGTTATCGCTTCCTATATAAGCGTTTCCGCTATCAATCAGTTTTTGAATCAAGGTGAGCATTGATTCAATCGATTCACTCGCTTTGGGGTAGTGATCCGCCGGATAAATATTGAGGCGGGCAAGGTCCTGGTGAAATGCACGCTCAAAGTGCTGGGCAATGTCGAGTGCCGATCTCCCCGTTTTTTCAGACTCGGCGAGCA
>JBIIOS010000080.1:0-8930 GCA_044336805.1 Candidatus Nanopelagicales bacterium | reverse complement strand
CCAATGACCTGACAGAGACCGGTAGTTTCCGCTAACGTACCGCCACCGGCCACCCGATTGAGCGCAGCGTCCATGACGCAGCATTCCGTCAAACGAAACGAGGAATCCATGAAGGCACTCATGTACTACGGCCGGGGCAGCAACGGCCGTGGAGACTTTCGTTTAGAAGACGTGGCTGAGCCCACGGTCGTGCCCGGCACCGTGAAGATCGACGTGGAGTGGTGCGGGATCTGCGGTTCGGATCTCCACGAGTTCGAGGCGGATACCGTTTCGGGATACTCGCCTCCAGTCATTCTTGGACATGAGTTCGCCGGAACAGTCTCCGCTGTGGGCGAAGGTGTCGATCACGTGAAAGTCGGCGAACGCGTTGCCGTTGAGCCATTCATGTATTGCCAGACGTGCGAGTTCTGCGTTACAGGCGATTACCACGTGTGCCCGGACCTCACGGTTGTCGGTGTCCACAATGTTGGGGGCGGGTTTGCCGAGCAAGCGCTCGTTCCGGCCTACACCGTTCATAAAATGCCCGACTCCGTGCCGTCCGAAGTGGGCGCACTGATTGAGCCAATCACGGTCGCTTGGCATGGCATGCGCAAAGGCAACTTCGGACCGGGTCAAACCGCGCTCGTCATTGGTGCAGGGCCGATTGGCCTCACGACGTTGATCTGTGCGCAGGCCTTCGGGTCAGCATTCACCGCGGTGAGCGTCAGGCGCCCCGGTGCTCGCGCCGATACCGCCGCCCGACTCGGTGCTCAGGCCGTCATTGACTCCAGCTCAACCGATGTCGTGGACGCCGTTATGGAAATGACCAAAGGTCGGGGGGTGGACGTTGTCTTCGAGACCTCGGGTGCCCCAGAATCCATAGCCACAGCCATCGGTGCGGTCCGCATGGGCGGCACGATTGTCAGCCTGGCCGTTTGGCTCGCCCCGGCGCCTTGTGACTACATGCAGGTGCTGCTCAAGGAGCTCACGATTGTTGGGAGTAAGGGATACAACAAGCCCGACTTCCCCGAGGCCATTGCCGCGATGGGCGATGGGCGGATCATCGGTGCCGAGGAGATCATCTCGACTCGTATTGGGTTGGACGATGTGATCTCGGGGGGCTTCGAGGTGCTGGCCGAGAATCGCAGCGCGCATGTAAAGGTGCTCGTCACTCCCTGATCATTGGTGGCCGGCTCAGTTTTTTTAATCAGCTTCGATGAGCCGGGAAAATATGCCGATAAACTACGACTACATTATTTAGCCAATTGAATGGGAGCGCTCATGTCCGAACAGGTTCTAGCCGGAAAAACGGCACTAATTACGGGCGCATCGCGCGGAATTGGTCGGGCCATTGCCATGAGTTTTGCCCAAGCGGGCGCTGACGTTGCCCTGGTAGCCCGAGATGCTCAGAAACTCGAGGACCTCGCAAAGGAAATTCGGGATTTAGGCCGTACCGCTCAGGTGATATCTGCGGACCTCACCTCCGAGGATGCAACTGAGTTGATTTGTACCGCATTGGATTTCGACGAACTCAACATTTTGGTTAATAACGCTGGCGGAAACTCATTTATGTCAACTACAGAGAAAATGCGCCTTTCGGGCTGGCGCAAGACCATGAACCTCAATCTGGATTCACTCGTGGCCCTGACCCAGGGGGTAATTCCCCGTTTGGTTAATTCGGGCAATGGATCAGTCATCAACGTGTCTTCGGTTGCCGGACTTCGTGGGTCTCCTTTCATGTCCCACTACGGGGCAGCCAAAGCTGCTGTCATCAGCTTCAGCCGCAGCCTGGCTATTGAACTTGCCAGCCAGGGGGTTCGGGTCAATTCATTGGTTCCAGGGTGGATTGAGACAGATCTCACTGATTTCCTCCGTGAAACCAAGGAAGCCGAGGCAGGGACCCTTTCTCGGGTCCCCATGGGCCGCTGGGGCCGCGCCGAAGAGATCTCCGCTGCGGCACTTTTCCTCGCCAGCGATGCCTCAAGTTTCATGACCGGTCAAGAGCTGATTGTTGACGGTGGCCTTTCCGCGATGCCATGAATCCGCAATGCCATAAAACTGAATAAAGCTGCTTTCGGGTGCACAATGGGGATATGTAATTCACCTGTGTGAGCACCTACTGGGAAGGAACTGCCATGAGCAATACAACAACCAGTCGTACCAGCCGGATCGAGGCAAAGTACAAGGGTCATCGGAGCGAGGATCGCTTCTTCGCCGCTCGAAACAATGCTAAAGCGGCGTGTGAGAACTTACGAACGGCAATTCGAAAATCCCAAATTCATACCGTAATGAGAGTCGACTTTCTGCAAGCAGTTGATCGCGCGGAAGCTGAAGTCAAAGGTGTTGAACCCACGCAGGTACATCCGGGAGCTGAAATCCGACAACTGGCAAAAGAAATTGAGCACCTGCAACTGGCCGAGCAATGGGTCGCGGCAGCCGATCGAGTACTCAGTCGTCTGGGAGCAAGTGGCCCAGCGAAGTCGCGCAGCGAATTGGAAGAAGCGCAGGAAGCAGTAATGTGGTGCGTCCGGGCAAACGAATGGAGCGGGAAACTTACCGCTGCGGGAACCCAATTGCGGAAAGTTGTTGCCGAAGCAGAGATTCACGCTGCCCGTGTGAGTTGATGTTGAATTAAATGTTTACCTTAAGGCAGATGACAAAAACCGTGACACGATGAATTCACGAGTTGCTTGAATCTCAGGTGCCAGGAATCGATCAGGGCCTGTACCCGTTGTGGTCTTTCGCAGTTCGCGGAGCAGTTCACGGGTTACCGGAGCAGGCAGCAAAGGTGCTCGCAGTTCAAGGCCACGACTGGCCGCCATGAACTCGATCGCAATGATCGTGGTGAGATTGGAAACGGTGCTGCGTAATTTACGTCCAGCGTGCCATCCCATGGAAACGTGATCCTCTTGCATCGCCGAGCTGGGAATCGAGTCAACACTTGCTGGCACGGCAAGACGCTTGCAGTCGCTCACCAAGCCAGCCTGTGTGTACTGAGCGATCATGAGTCCTGAATCAACCCCCGGGTCATGTGCCAAAAATGGTGGCAGGCCGTGATTCCGATTCTTGTCGAGAATCCGATCGGTGCGACGCTCACAGATTGAACCAAGATCGGCTGCGGCAATCGCTAGGAAATCGAGAACGTAGGCCACTGGTGCTCCGTGGAAGTTGCCGTTACTCGTCACTTCACCCGAGGGAAGAATCACTGGGTTGTCGATACTTGCTGCTAACTCATTCTGAGCAACATTTTTTGCGTGCGTGATGGTGTCACGAACCGCGCCGGTGACCTGGGGTGCGCAACGCAGACTGTAGGCATCTTGAACACTGTCATCGTTTAATTTGTGGCTTTCAACTATGGGTGATCCGGCAAGGGCTGCAAACATATTCGCTGCACTGATTGCCTGGCCGGCATGTGGTCGCAGTGGTTGGTGCAGTTCAGGCCGAAACACCTGATCTGTTCCCATGAGTGCCTCAACGCTCATTGCTGCACCAAGATCGGCTGCATCACATAGTCCTTCAAGGTCAGCAATTGCCATAATCAACATGCCGAGCATCCCGTCGGTCCCATTGATGAGGGCGAGGCCTTCTTTTTCTTTGAGCTCTACGGGTGATATTCCCGCAGCACTCAACAGTGGCCCAACATCAGCGATTTCACCGTTGGCATTTCGCGCTTCCCCTTCACCCATGGCGACCAAAGCGCAGTGCGCGAGGGGCGCGAGATCACCGCTGCAGCCCAATGAGCCGAACTCGTAGACGATCGGGGTGATCCCGGCGTTGAGAATCGCGGCATAAGTTTGAGCGACTTCTGGGCGAACACCGGTTCGCCCAGAAGTAAGGGTTTTGAGCCGAAGAAACATGGTGGCACGAACAACCTCGCGTTCAACTTCACTTCCCGAGCCGGCGGCGTGGCTGCGAATCAGCGATTTTTGTAACAGAACTCGACTTTCTTGGGGAATGTGTCGGGTGGCCAGTGCCCCGAAACCGGTTGAGATTCCGTAAACGGGAGTTTCTTGGTTGGCTAGTTTGTCCACGTAGGCGCGAGTGACCGCCATGGCCTCAAGGGCTTGGGGGCTGATCTGGATCTGGGCATTTCCACGAGCCACGGCAATTACTTCATCCATGCTTGGCGGGTTGGTTCCTAAAGTCACGATCTGTGTCATGTGGTGAGTGCCTCTCCGGCCAAGTAGGTGCGGGCTATTTGCGGCACACCCGGACGATACGCGAGAAAATCAATTGATGGTGCGGTTAGGACAATGAAGTCAGCTTTCATGCCGGGGGAGAGCACCGCAATGTCGGTGCGGGCAAGTGCGTGCGCGCCACTTAGTGTGGCAGCACGAATCGCCTGGTCGACACTCATATTCATTTCTCTCACTGCAAGTGCGATCACAAATTGCATTGAAGTAGTGAATGAACTGCCGGGATTGCAATCGGTTGCAAGTGCTACTTCAACCCCAGCATCAAAAAACCTTCGAGCATCGGGGTAGGGAGAGCGAGTTGAGAACTCAACACCCGGGAGCAGTGTCGCAACTATCCCTGCATCAGCGAGGGCCTTTAAATCAGAGTCAGAGGTGTGGGTCAAGTGATCAACGGAAATGGCTCCCAGTTCGCAGGCCACGTCAATTCCCCCAATGGATTCGATTTGGTTCGCATGTAACTTGATGAGTAGCCCGGCCTGAGCGCCGGCCTGAAGAATTCTGCGAGCTTGGTCTGAGTTGAATGCACCCTGGTCGCAGAAAACATCAATCCAACGTGCATAGGGGAGTGCAGCGGTGAGCATTTCACCGCAAACGAGGTCAACATAGGCGTCAGGGTCTCCGGCAAATTCATGGGGAATCACATGTGCGCCAAGGAAAGTAGTTTCAGGTGTGAACTCCCGGGCAATGCGAAGGCTGCGGACTTCACTAATCACATCAAGTCCGTATCCGGATTTGATTTCGAATGTCGTGATCCCACCGGCATGAAATTCAGAAACCAATGATGCGCAATTTGATCTCAGCTCGGTGTCTGTTGCCGCACGTGTTGCGGCAACTGTTGACCGAATGCCACCTGCCAAGTAAGGCTCGCCATTCATACGCGCGGCAAATTCGCTTGAGCGATCACCCGCAAAAATCAAATGTGAGTGGGAGTCGACGAAACCGGGCAGAACCGCACAACCTGCAGCGTCAATCTCTTGATCACAATCTCGTGGTGCATCAACTTCGGGTCCAACCCAAGTAATGAGTCCTTCTGCGAAAGTGAATGCAAACCCCGTTTTGCGATACGGGCCTGAGTTTTCATTAGTGATCAACTCGCCAATATTGCGAACAAGGGTTGTCACTCTTGGGCGCCTTCGGTCATTGGGATTCGAACACCTTTTTCTTCGGCTACTTCGCAGGCGATGTCGTAGCCGGCATCGACGTGACGAATTACACCCATCCCCGGATCATTGGTCAACACTCTCCTGATCTTTTCACCAGCGAGTTCGGTGCCGTCGGCTACCGTGACTTGGCCCGCGTGAATGGATCGACCAATCCCAACACCGCCCCCGTGGTGGATAGAGACCCAAGAGGCGCCGGAAGCGACATTGACCATGGCGTTGAGCAGCGGCCAGTCCGCGATCGCATCAGAGCCATCAAGCATTGACTCGGTCTCACGGTAAGGAGATGCGACACTGCCGCAGTCAAGATGGTCGCGGCCAATCACAATCGGTGCCGATAATTCGCCACTTGACACCATGTCGTTGAATTTGGCTCCCGCTTTGTCGCGTTCACCGTAACCCAGCCAACAGATACGTGCGGGAAGGCCCTGGAAGGCAACCCGGTCTTGGGCCATTGTGATCCAGCGCCGAAGGTGGTCATTTTCCGGGAATAGTTCAAGAATTGCTTGGTCGGTTTTATAGATATCTTTTTCATCACCGGAGAGTGCAACCCAACGAAATGGGCCTTTTCCTTCGCAGAAAAGAGGACGAATATAGGCCGGGATGAATCCAGGGAAGGCGAAAGCTCGAGTGTAGCCTCCCTTACGAGCTTCATCCCTGATCGAATTTCCATAGTCAAATACTTCTGCTCCGCCATCCATAAAGCCGACCATTGCCTCAACGTGCTTAGCCATTGCAAGTTGCGCACGCTCGGTGAATTCATCAGGTTTTTTGTCCGCGTATTCATGTGCGTCCCCAAACTCAATGCCTTCGGGGATGTAACTCAGTGGATCATGTGCAGAGGTTTGATCGGTGACAATGTCGATGGGAACTCCGCGGCGTAGGAGTTCAGGGAACAGCATTGCGGCATTCCCAACTAGGCCAACGGAGAGTGCTATACGGTTCTTTTTCGCATCAAGCACCAGCTGTAAAGCGTGCTCGATGTTGTCGGCAACCACGTCGAGATAGCGGTCAACTACCCGACGGTGTAGGCGACTTGGATCAATGTCGATTACGAGGCAAACACCTTCATTCATGGTGACCGCAAGTGGTTGCGCACCACCCATGCCACCGCAACCAGCAGTGAGTGTCAAAGTCCCCGCCAGGGTGCCATGAAATTTTTTCGCAGCGACAGCTGCAAAAGTCTCATAAGTTCCCTGCAGGATTCCTTGAGTGCCGATATAGATCCAGGATCCAGCCGTCATTTGGCCGTACATGGTCAATCCCAGTTGTTCTAATCGGCGGAACTCGGGCCAGTTCGCCCAATCACCGACCAGATTTGAGTTGGCAATCAGCACGCGCGGAGCCCATTCATGGGTCTGCATAATTCCGACCGGTCGCCCGGACTGCACCAACATGGTTTCATCGTTTTTCAGAGTCTGCAGGCTTCGAATCATGGCGTCATAGCTGCGCCAATCACGGGCGGCTTTGCCGGTGCCGCCATACACAACCAGTTTCTCCGGGTACTCGGCAACTGCAGGGTCAAGGTTGTTTTGCAGCATGCGCATTGCTGCTTCCTGTCCCCATCCCAGAGCGGTGCGGGCAGCCCCCCGGGCCGCGTGAATCTCGCGGGTGGGGTCATAGGTTGGGGTGATCAGATTTTCGGTGGTCATTGACAAAGTCTGATGCAATGACGCCTCGCGTAATCAGAAAATGGACATAACTAGTCTGAAATGCGAGACTCATCGGATGAGTCAGGTGCCAGCCGCGAATCGAACCCTGGACGTACTGCTGCTCCTGGCTCGAAGTGCTAGCCCGATCCCAGCACGAACCATCGGGCGGGAACTAGAGATACCCAAATCATCGCTTTACCACCTACTCGCCGCAATGCAGTCAAAAGGATTCGTGACCCCGATTACCGGCGGTGATCCGGAGAATTCACAAACCGAAAATGCCCTATGGGGTCTGGGCGTGAGCGCATTTGAAGTCGGGACTGCCTACATGCGACACGAACCACTTGAATCGCGCGCCCGTCCTATTCTGGTGAAGATGATGAAATCAGTTGCCGGGATTGCGCCACTCGTCGGTCACTTGGGGATCCTGCGGGGGAGTGACACCTATTACCTGCTGAAAGAAAGTACCGGTGGTCCGATTACGGTCATTTCCGAAATTGGAGTCCGGCTTCCCGCCTCCCTCACTGCATCGGGACGGGCAATGCTTTCCTATCATTCACCGGCACAAGTTCGTGCACTGTTTCCCAATACACAGGCATTCATCAATCGAACGGGCAAAGGTCCGCAGAGCCCCGCGGATTTGAAGACCTTACTTGGCAAGGAACGTAAACAAGGTTTTTCGATTGAGGCGGGGTTGGTTACGCCAGAGCATTCCTCTGTTGCCGCCGCTGTATTTGATCATTTGGGTGAACCGGTTGCTGCAATTAATCTTGTATACCGAGACGTCACAATTGATGACTCCAATCAGCAAACTCTCATTGAGGCTGTGCAAGACTCCGCTAGAGAACTATCAAAGCGACTTGGTGGACGTTTACCCATCGGATCAAAGGATGAGAGATGAACCTAGACCCGAACTGGCCGCGCGCTGCCGAACTCTTCGCGGACAACTCTGCGGCGACCGTTGCCCTTCTGGGGGTTCCTGCCCACGAAACTTCGATCAGTTCGACTCGCGCTGATACGACACCCCAAGCGGTGCGCGCAGCCCTGCTCCGTTTTTCAACGTATTGCGCGAGCCACGATCAGGATTTGAGGGAGCTCACTGTCTTTGATGCGGGAAATGTAGATGAGCCCGACCATGATGCAGGGGAGCAGAGAGTCGACGAGATTCTTAAGGACCTCACTGGCAAGTTCGTAATCGCTGTGGGGGGAGACAATTCCATAACCTATTCGGTCGCAACGGGTATGTGGGGCAGCCGGATCAATAATGCAGGTCTTATTACCTTTGACGCCCACCATGATTTGCGGGATGGTAAGTCAAATGGTTCCCCGGTGCAACGACTCGTGCAGGCGGGGCTCAACGGCAGGAACATTGTTCAAATCGGAATTGCAGATTTTTCAAATTCACCCCAGTACGCGCAAAGAGCTAGGGACTACGGAATCACGGTTATTCCCCGCAGCGAGTTACGTGATCGCAGTGCGCAAAGCGTAGTTGCGCAAGCACTGGAAATCGCAGGATCAGCCGGCGGACCGATTCACGTGGATTTTGATGTCGATGTGTGCGACCGCTCGGTTGTACCCGGTTGTCCCGCAGCGGCACCAGGCGGTATCAGCGCTGATGAATTTCGGAATTTCGCCTACTTGATCGGGAAAAGTCCGCAGGTCACATCGGTTGATTTCTCCGAAGTTGATGCCCAAGCCGATTCCCCCGACGGCAGAACTGTTCGTCTCGTGGCAGTCTCAATTCTCGAATTGCTCTGTGGTTTCAACAGCCGGGAATCTATTTAATCGGCCCAACTGGCAATCGCGTTTCCACAACAACGCCCTCGCGCAACTCAACCCGGTAAGCAGCAGGTCCGTTGGGGTCGGCTGGGTCTAAGTAATCAAGATCGGTCACCACTTCAACCGCCGTGGTGTCTTCATACAAAATACCAATACGGTCATCC
>JBIIOS010000079.1:0-9012 GCA_044336805.1 Candidatus Nanopelagicales bacterium | reverse complement strand
TCGAGCAGGTTCCGGGCGCTGAATTTGTTGTGCTTGCTGAAAGCGGCCACATGGTGACGCTTGAGCGGTACGTAGAAGTAAATGAGCTTCTCACCGGATTTGTTGACCGGGTAATTGAAAGACATGAGCACAATGAGAATTGAAACGCCAGAACAAATGCAATCTCTCGGTGAATCAATTGCTGCCGTTGCTCGCGGAGGTGACGTCTTGATTCTCACCGGTGAGTTGGGCGCTGGAAAAACTACTTTTGCCCAGGGCGTTGCACGTGGGCTGGGAATAACTGAACCCGTGACCAGTCCAACATTCGTCATGAGCAAGGCCTACCCGGGGGTTAATGGACTGGGGTTATTGCACCTTGATGTCTACCGGGTGAGCGCAGTTGATCAGCTTCTTGATTTGTGGTCAGAAATTGATGCCGCGCAATGTTTGACGTTGGTTGAGTGGGGCGGTGAGTGGGCTGGTGAGTTTGGTGAGACGGTCATTGAAATGCGGATTAATGCAGAATTAGAGTTTGGGCGCGAAATTGACTTCACTTCTTTCCCACCATCGGGGGATTCATTTCTCCGCCGGGTTGAATCAGTACTTGCATGAGAGTTTTCACATGAGAGTTTTCACATGAGAGTTTTCACATGAGAGTTATTGCAGTTGATACATCTACGGAATTAAGTTCAATTGCCTATGTGGATTCTGGCACCGTTATCTCCATGGCCAGTCACACCGATGCTCGTGGTCACGTGGAGGCGATCGGAACATTATTCGCCGAGCTGGAATTGGATCTGAATTCCTTACCCGACTTGATTGCTTGCGGTGTCGGCCCCGGGCCATACACAGGATTGCGCGTTGGTATCGCTTTTGCCCAAGGGCTTTCTGCGGCTTGGTCAGTGCCCGTTGTTGGAGTGTGTTCACTTGATGCTGTTGCTAATGCCATTATCCGCCAGGGACTGGTTGACCCCGGTAGTGAATTCATGGCAGCAACCGATGCTCGCCGTAATGAGTATTACTGGGCAAAATTTGATGGCAGCGGCAAAAGAGTGTCAGGGCCCAATGTCGATCTCACCGAAGTTGTTCGGGCATTGGCATTGGAAGCAGAAATCCCGCTGGTTACGCAGGTTTTGCCGCACGCAATTGATATAGCGGCATGTGCTGTGCGCGGGGATCGCTTGGATGTTACGCCCATGTATCTGCGAGAAGCTGATGCTCAGCCGAGTGCGCCGGTGACGTTATGAAAACTCAAACAATTGAAATCCGTTCCATGCGCTGGTGGGATATTTCCGAAGTTGACAAACTCGAGCGTGAACTATTCCCCCATGACCCGTGGTCAACGGATCAATGGTGGCGGGAGTTAGCCCAAATTCACAATCATTATTTTGTGTGTGAGAGTTCAGGAGTTCTTAGCGGATATGCGGGTCTGAGTGTGTCGGGAAGCGATGCTGACATTCAAACTATCGCAATTGGAGAATCATTCCAGGGACAAGGAATCGGGCGCCAACTTCTTGGCCATTTAGTTGATCTGTCGGTTGAGTTGAAAGTGGTTTTCATTTTCCTCGAAGTGCGTGATGACAACTCGGCGGCACTTTCACTGTATTCATCTTTTGGCTTTAATGAAATAAGTAAAAGAATTAATTACTACCCCGATGGAACTGATGCTTTGATCCTGCGCCGCGATGATCGTGATGAGCGTGAGCGTCGGTCATGAGCATGAGCGAACCTCTGGTACTGGGAATCGAGACATCTTGCGACGAAACCGGAATTGGCATCGTGCGCGGGCGGGAATTGCTATCGAATGCTCTGGCATCAAGCGTTGAGTTGCATGCCCGATTCGGTGGAGTGGTCCCTGAAGTTGCTAGCCGCGCTCACTTAGAAGCAATGCTGCCAACAATTGACCTGGCCTGCTCTGAGGCTGGGGTTTCACTCAGAGATATTGATGCGATTGCAGTGACGGCAGGTCCGGGCTTGGTTGGCGCGCTCATTGTCGGGGTTGCATCAGCGAAAGCATTGGCATTGGGGTTGGGTATTCCCATCTATGGAGTCAACCACTTGGCGGCTCACGTGATGGTTGACGAACTCGAGCACGGACCCTTGCCCGAACCCGTTATTGGCCTGCTGGTCTCCGGAGGGCATTCATCGCTAATCAAAGTTAGTAACGGCGAGTTCACTTCCCTTGGTCAAACTTTGGATGACGCTGCGGGTGAAGCATTCGACAAAGTTGCGCGCCTTCTTGGTTTGCCATTTCCCGGGGGCCCCATGATCGACCAAGCCGCTCAGAGCGGCGACCCAAACGCTATTGATTTCCCCCGTGCCCTACGCACTGATCCAGATAATGCCTTCAATTTTTCGTTCTCGGGGTTAAAAACCGCGGTGGCCCGTTGGGTGAAAGAGGAGCAAAGGGTCGGTAACACTATTTCAGTTCCCGATGTCGCTGCGTCGGTTCAGGAGGCGATAGCGGACATTCTGACCAGTAAAGCCATCGCTGCGGCCAAGGATCAAGGCGCTCCCCATTTGGTGATCGCTGGGGGAGTGGCCGCGAATTCGAGGTTACGGGCATTGGCTGCCCAACGCTGTGCCCTCGCTGGAATCGAGCTTCGCGTACCCAGTCCAACTTTGTGCACCGACAATGGGGCAATGGTTGCGGCGTTGGGATCCCATCTAGTGCGGGTTGGGGCAACCCCTTCACCGGTTGATTTCCCAGCAACTTCAACCTTGTCGGTAAGTGAAGTGCTTTTCTAACGACTCGAATCGGGTTTGGCGCTCAACTAGGTTCCTGGGTTAAACTCCTGTAACGCGTTTGAATTATTGGTTGATACGGATGGAGGAGTAATGCGCCGAGCTGTTGCGGCTTTAGCCGGAAGTATTCTCATTTTCTCTACCGGTTTCGGAGCGCAAGTGGGTTCGAGTGCCACTGAAAAGAGTGTTGAAACAGTGGTGCCCGCGCGTGAGAAAGTCCAGATCCCCAAGTCGGTGTACCGGATCAAAACAAATGATAAAGTTGCATTCATCACAATTGATGACGGAATTTATAAAACTGAAAATTCTTTGGCCTATGTAAAAGCAAATAAGTTACCCATTACGGCATTTCTTTCATCATGGACCATTAAGGATTCACAAAAATACTTTGATGAATTCACGCAGTGGGGTTCGGTGCAAAACCACTCAGCGACCCACGCATCATTTGCTAAAAAGTCCACGGATCTGAATCATGAAATTTGCTATGTTCAAAAACGGTTCGCAAAGAAATACGACTGGCGCCCCTGGATGCTTCGTCCACCATATGGAGCGGGGCAAGATTCCCAAGCAGTACGCAAGATGGGTGAAAAATGTGGGATTCAACAAATAGTCATGTGGGATGCATCAGTTGGTAATGGCCGTATTTCCTATGCCAATTCGAAACTGCAACCAGGGTCCATCATCTTGATGCACTTTACAAAGCGCCTCAAAAAAGACTTGGAGCTTGCCGTAAGAAAGATTCGGGAGGCTGGGCTTGAACCGGCAAATCTCGAAGACTACCTTCCGCGAATCAGTAGTGCTCCCTCGATGCTCAGCGTTCGCGCTGGACTAGCACAGCCTGCTCGGTAGCACCACTCCCCAGTATTACGACCGCCCATTCATTGTGATCGGGCTTGCCACAAGCTTTTCGTAGATCTTTTTGTTCGCGCCTTCCATCCTTTGTTTTCAAGGCTATTCCCGGTAAGCGCTTCACGCGTGATTTGATCTCATTAACCGGGAATACGTCATTGACCAGGTATGTGCGGGCGTGGGGAAAGTCTGTCGCTGCTCCAAAAAGCCACATGTTTTTTTCGCCAACGGGTGTGAGACCAAGTTCGCCAGCGACCTGTTGGGTAAGTCCTGCTCGGGGGATTGCCGGGTCTAGTTCATAAAGAAACCCTTCTGCGCTGATTTTCGCTTCTGGGTGCGTGACCGGCTGGGTACTACCGGTGATGATGTTGGTTTCTTCACGTTCTGAATTGATCATTACGGCATGAGTCCCGGTTGCTGCATTTGTGGTGAACATCTCGACGACGTTTGCATCCAGGCTGACAACGTATTGAGCCCAGCCGTCTGGTGGAGTAAATGCTGGAGCGGCTTTCATGAACACTCGAAAACTTTTGGCGAGTTCGTTAACGAAAGATCTGGGTGGTGACCACCGCTCTGGATCTCGTTCGGGGAGTGCGCGCGCACCGTCGAGTGAACGCGAAGTGCCACGTCTGGCTGGATCAATAAAGATGGCGGTGTGGTCTGGATCCCATTGGGTGAGGTCAAGCAGGGTGCAGTCCCCGATCACGATGCTGGCACCGGGAACGTTGTGCGCTAATAGTGTGGCGGTATTTGGATCCCGCTCAACCGCGGTTGTGTTGAGCCCAACGTCGATGAAGGCGGCACTGTCACTTCCAAGTCCGGCCGTTAGGTCAATTACCCCACTGGTCCCGCTACTGGAAATGACCTGGGCGTGAAATGCCGCGATGAGCGGGTGACTGGCGGCTTCATAGCCATCCCGGGTGAAATACCAGCTCTGGCGCTTGCGACCGCAGTTTCTCCAGGCGAGAGCCGCCTTATCGCGTAGTTCCACCTGTTCAAGTGCCAATCGAAGGGCTTCCACCCCGTGGCCCTGGGCTCGCAGTGAGGTGATGACGGTGAGTTCATTGGCGTCGGGCCGGGCTAGTGCCACCCGTGCTTGGGAAATCAATTCCTCGTTGGGCGAGCCTTCACCGGGAGCGTCTTCACTGGGCAGGAGCGGCACCGGGTAAGCCTAGGGGCCAATTGGGGGCTGGCTGGCACTCGGTTTGACAGAGTGCTAACTGTTGCGTAATCTGTGACTTGGCACTCTACGCATGTGAGTGCCAACTTTAAGACCAAATATTCGTAAGTCGCTCCAGCTTTAGGTAGCTGGCGCCCACGAGCCGGAGGAATAAACCGTGTCGGTTTCCATTAAGCCCCTAGAAGATCGCATTTTGGTACAAACCCTCGAAGCGGAGCAAACAACCGCCTCAGGACTTGTTATCCCTGATACCGCGAAGGAAAAGCCCCAAGAGGGCAAGGTTCTCGCGGTTGGACCAGGTCGTTTCGACGAAGATGGCGAAAAGCGCATTCCCTTGGACATCAAGGTCGGCGATATCGTTATTTACAGCAAGTACGGCGGCACCGAAGTGAAGTACGACGGACAGGAATACCTGCTTTTGTCGGCTCGCGACGTGCTTGCCATCGTTGAGAAGTAAATAGAAAAAAAGATAAATTCTTGTTTCGATGAGCCCCGCGAATCCTTCGGGAGGCGTGGGGCTCACGACAAGTCAACACACATGTTTTTTCCGGTACGACTCGACTTCATGATTGAGGGATTAACACCATGGCAAAGATGATTGAATTTGATGAGGATGCTCGTCGCAGCCTTGAGCGCGGAGTTAACGCACTCGCTGATGCAGTCCGCGTAACCATCGGTCCAAAGGGCCGCAATGTCGTAATTGACAAAAAATGGGGAGCCCCCACAATCACCAATGACGGTGTGACGATCGCCCGCGAAATTGAATTGGATGATCCCTACGAAAACTTGGGCGCCCAACTCGCCAAAGAAGTTGCCACCAAGACCAACGACGTCGCAGGTGATGGCACCACAACGGCAACCGTTCTGGCCCAGGCAATGGTCACTGAAGGTTTGAAGCAGGTTGCTGCAGGTGCGGCTCCCATGGCCATCAAGCGTGGAATGGATGCTGGTGTTGCCGCAATCATCGAAGAATTAGCAAAGATGGCCCGTGATGTTTCCGGTAAAGAAGAAATCACTAACGTTGCGGCAATCTCGTCACAGGATCGTGAAATCGGTGAACTGATCGCTGATGCATTCGACAAGGTAGGAAAAGACGGCGTTATTTCGGTCGAAGAATCTAGCACCACCTCAATGGAGATGGAATTCACCGAAGGAATGCAGTTCGACAAGGGTTACATCTCACCGTACTTTGTGACCGACCAGGAAAGCATGGAAGCCGTCCTTGACGACCCACGTATTCTCCTCGTACAAGGCAAGGTCTCCTCGGTCTCGGAGATCCTTCCTTTGGTGGAAAAAGTTGTTGAAGCCGGCAAGCCACTGTTGATCATTGCAGAAGACGTTGACGGCGAAGCGTTGTCAACCCTCGTTGTTAACCGGATCCGCGGAACATTTGCTTCCTGTGCGGTTAAGGCCCCAGCATTCGGTGATCGTCGCAAGGCAATTCTCGAGGACCTAGCGGTTCTGACAGGTGCGCAGGTTGTTTCTGCAGATATCGGTCTCAAGCTCGATCAGGTCGGGCTTGAGGTTCTGGGAACCGCTCGTCGCGTCGTTGTTTCCAAGGACAACACCACGGTCGTTGACGGTGGAGGAACCTCAGAAGCTGTCGCCGATCGTGTTGCGCAGATTAAGAGTGAAATTGAGCGCTCAGATTCGGATTGGGATCGCGAGAAGTTGCAGGAACGCCTCGCAAAGATCGTTGGCGGTGTAGTTGTTATCAAAGTTGGCGGCCACACCGAAGTTGAGCTCAAGGAAAAGAAGCATCGAATCGAAGATGCTGTCTCGGCAACTCGCGCAGCGATCGAAGAGGGAATTGTTTCGGGTGGAGGAACCGCGCTCGTCCAGGCTGCAAAGGTCCTTGATTCCAATCTAGGAAAGACCGGCGACGAGGCAACAGGTGTAGCCATTATCCGCAAGTCAACTTCTGAACCACTTCGCTGGATTGCTGAAAACGCAGGGGAGCACGGTTATGTTGTCGTTGCCAAGGTCGCTGGATTGCCAGCCGGCCATGGGCTCAATGCTGCAACCGGAGAATACGGCGATCTCATTGCCCAAGGTGTTATTGACCCGGTCAAAGTAACCCGTTCAGCATTGCAGAACGCCGCATCAATTGCAGCGATGCTGCTCACAACCGAGGTACTCGTTGTGGAAAAGCCAGCAGTTGCAGAGCCAGATGCGGGTCAAGGACACGGACACCACGGTCATTCTCACTAGTTAGTGGTCGATGAATATTTGTCGCTAAACAATCGAAAGGGTGGGACCGCAGCTGCGGCCCCACCCTTTCGATTGTTTATAGCTTTTTTATTAGCCCAAATGCTGAAGAACTAGGAAGCCGTTGCGATGTGCATGGGGAACCCGACCGGTTCCGTGTTGATCGCGCTGCCAACGGCTACATTGGGCTTCAAGCGACCCGCGTAAATGTCTTCCCGTTCGTCTTCGGTGAGCCCACCCCACACTCCGTAGGGCTCACGAACAGCCAAAGCATGTTGAGCACATTGGACTTTGACGGGGCAAGCGCCACACACCGCTTTTGCGGCGGTATCCCGGTTGATCCGGGCGGGACCGCGCTCTCCTTCGGGGTGAAAGAACATATTGGGGTCTTCGCCACGGCACAGGCCTAGGAGCTGCCAGTCCCACGTGTCTGCGTTGGGGCCGGGGAGACGGGATACGTCAGCCATATCTATTCCTTAGTCCTGCGTTGAAGAGAACCTAATAGTACAAAGCGTTTCATAGGTTGGTCAATATACGTGACTGTGAGTTGAATCACAAGATGCGGAAATTGGACTTATGCTCCATAATTCTGAGGTGTCTCTCACTCACCCCACCGACGTAGCGCCGGTTAATGGTGAACTCATTAATGGTGAACTCAGTGTCACCGTGGCCGTGGCCGCTCGCAGACTAGGGATTGCACCGGCAACTCTGCGAACCTGGGATCGTCGGTACGGGGTAGGTCCCAGTCAGCGTATTGACGGAAAGAATAGGCGCTACTCCGCGGCGGATCTGGCTCGGCTGGACTACATGACCGCTCTGATTCGCTCAGGCCACTCGCCTGCAGCGTCTGCGGCGGCAACTTTGGGCCGGGACTTGGCTGAATTTAAGCCCGATCATTCCAAGGGAGAGCCAACGGGTTCACGCATCGGCCGCAGTGGTGGTGGCAATGTTGTCGCGACTCCGGGTTGTGATCGCCGGGCTCGCGGACTCGCTAAGGCAACAAGTGCCCTTGATCAAGCTGCGTGCGCATCGATCATCAATGAATCTTTGAGAGACATTGGGGTTGTTCCCACGTGGAATGAGTTGCTCCTGCCCATCTTGAAAAGCATTGGTGAGATGTGGGAATTACGCCAATGCGGTATTGAAGTTGAACACATACTTTCCACGGCGATCCAGTCCGAGTTTTCGCGCTTTGCATATGGAGCGAAAACAAAAACTTCGCGGTCAACGGTCATATTGGGGTCAATGAGCGGTGATTCGCATCAACTTCCCGTGTGGGCCGTCGGCGCTGGCTTGGCCGAGCAGGGAATTCGCTTCGTACATCTGGGCAGTGGAATACCACTGGAAAGTTTGGGAGATGTAATCACTCGAACAGGCCCTCGTGCAGTCTTTTTGTGGTCCCAAATCAAAGACGCATCTAATTGCGAAGACCTCACTACATTGCCCTCACTTCGTCCTAACCCCAGAATCGTGATTGGTGGCCCGGGCTGGTTGAACCAGCCGCCTCGCGGGGTCCACATGGCAAGTGACCTTATGACCGCGGTCGCGCTGATCAGCGAAGTCGCGAGCGACTAACCTAGGGCTTTATCCTCAAGGAGGTCCCGTGGTTGAGCGAACGAGCAAGGTTGCATTCTTGGGCCTCACCTTTGATGACGTCCTGCTGTTGCCGGGAATCTCCGACGTCGTGCCGAGTGAGGTCAACACTTCCGCTTTTGTTACCAAAAATATTTCGATCAAAATGCCATTGGTGTCCAGTGCCATGGATACTGTCACCGAATCCCGAATGGCGATCTCCATGGCCCGTCAAGGCGGTGTAGGCGTCCTTCACCGAAATCTGCCAATAGAGGCTCAGGCTGCCCAGGTTGATCTCGTAAAGCGCAGCGAAGCCGGAATGGTGCACGACCCAATTACTTGCTTGCCCACTTACACTTTGGCTGACGTTGATCGACTCTGTGGACGTTATCGAATCAGCGGTGTTCCCGTGGTTGACTCCAACGGGATCTTGGTGGGAATCGTGACAAATCGAGACATGCGATTTGAAGAGAATATGT
>JBIIOS010000044.1:0-13343 GCA_044336805.1 Candidatus Nanopelagicales bacterium | reverse complement strand
ACTCATCCTGTTCTAGATGTCCTCATTGAGGCGAACGCCGCGCTTGGTCAAGGTCACCGGGCCCGTGACTAACAAACGACAGGCGAGTCTCCGAGATGAATCAATCATGCCCATCGTTCGCTCAAGTGTTTCCCGTTCTTCATCAAGCATGGGTGCGCAGTTCTCGGTGCCCTCACGAATGATGCTGACACAGAGACCGCAGGAAGCTTCCCCCTGGCACTCGGTGGGCCAGATATAACCCGCTTGATGCGCCGCAGCCATGACCGTCTGGTCTTCTGCTACTTCGAGCTCGAGGCCGAGCGGGAGTACCGTCACGTGATTCATGGGCGCCTCCGGTGAAATGGTGATACTTGAACTGATGAAAAGTAGTGAGATGAAACACGGTACGACTAGGGCAAGGAGTTTATGCCGTCACGGTGATCCGATAACATGGACATCCTAGCTTCGGCACGAAAAGTGTCTAACACCCCAAAGAATGGAACATCATGGATCTTGGTCTTACTGGAAAACGTGCTCTTGTCACCGGCGGTACCCGCGGTATTGGTCGCGCCACCGTCGAACTCTTGGCAGCCGAGGGGGCATCAGTCGCATTTTGCGCCCGCAACGAAGAAGCGGTTGAGGCTTTTGCCGCCGAACTGCGTGGCGCTGGAGTTACGGTGTTCGCTCGCGCAATTGACGTGAGCAAGGAAGACCAACTCAAAGGATTCATCCGTGATGCGGCTGAGAACCTTGGTGGACTGGACATTTTGGTTTCCAATGTCACCGGTGGCTCAATAAAAGGCCCTGAGCAGTGGCAGCAGAGCCTCGAACTTGACCTTCTTCCGTTGGTTCACCTGATCGACGAAGGCACTCCCATCCTTGAAGCTGCTGGCGGCGGTTCGATCATCGCGCTGTCGTCAACTTTTGGCTTTGACAACGTGTGGCCCAGTTCCCCCAACTCCTACGGTGCTTTCAAAGCGGCAATTGTTCGCCACGCTTCCGCTGCTGCACACGCCCTTGCTCCCAAGGGGATTCGCGTGAACACTGTTTCACCCGGACCCGTCTACTTCGAAGAGGGTGACTGGAGCAAAATCAAGTCCGGCCGTCCCGAGGTATACGAAAAAGTTCTCGCATCAATTCCACTAGGACACATGGGAAAGCCCAGCGAGGTTGCCGCGGTGATTGTTGGTTTGGCCAGTCCGGTCATGGGTTACTGCGTGGGCACCAACGTTGTGTGCGACGGCGGTATGACCGTTCGAACCCAGTTCTAAAAAAAATTCGTCGGTGACGAAGGGGGTGGTCAATCGCATGCCAGGTGTGATGCACTGCTCCACCCCCCAAGTCAACGCCACACTTCCAGTCAAGGTTGCACTCGTTGTCGGTGGGCGTTGGCACGACGTGGAATACGCCCAGTTCGAGTTAGTTCAATTACTCAGTGAACACGGATCTGTTCAATACACCGTGCATTCTGACTACTCAGATGTTGATGCTCTTGCAAATGCTGATGCCGTTATTGCGTACACGTGTGATGTCCGGCCATCACGGGAGGAATCACTAGCGCTCAGCCAAGCAGTCCAGGGTGGTGCGCGGTTACTTGCCCTGCACGCAACAAACTCGGCGCTCGACCCGCCGGTTGCAGGCGGACCAAAAGTGTTTCGCACCCCCGACGCGATGCCCGAATTCACCGCGCTCCTTGGCAATCGATTCCTCGCGCACCCAAAAATTTCACCGTGGCGCGTAGATGTTGTACAACCCGAACATCCACTTGTAGCAGGAGTTCCCTCCTTTGTGACCACCGACGAGTTGTACGTGATGGATTTACGCGAGGATCTCGACGTCATCCTTGACACTGAGTTCACGGGGGAGTGCCCCGGCTTTGAGGTTTCACACTCCGGCTCACGCACGCGACACCCGGTGCTGTTTACTCGCGCGGAAGGCAAGGGTGAAGTTGTGTATTTCACTCTAGGCCACTGCCGGGGGCGATTTGACGTTACTGACCTTGGGATCCCTGACACCGGCGTGGTGGATCGGGTCGCATGGGAATCTGTGCAATACCGCGAGGTCTTACGACGATGTGTAGCGTGGGCGGTGCACGGTGAAACCGATGAGGAGAGCACATGAGTAACAATGGAACAGCGGTCGTAACCGGCGCGGGTCAAGGTATCGGTCGTGCGATTGTTGAACGACTTGTCAATGACGGCTATGACGTCCTCGCATTAGATGTTGCGGAAGGTCCACTCAATGATGTGCGTGAGTCACTCGGTGTACGTACTGCGATCGTGGATGTCTGCGATAGTGAAGCGGTGGCGACGGTCGCGGCGTTGGCCCCGAACTGCCGGGTGCTTGTGAACAACGCTGCGATCCAGCGTTACCAAGATCTTTTGCACACAACACACGAGGAAATGCGCGCCATCCTTGACGTTAACGTGATTGGTCCCGTCCTCATGGCTCAAGCCCTCGTCCCAATTATGGCGACGAATGGCGGTGGAGTGGTCATTAACCTTTCGTCAATTACATCGAGAGCTCACGCAGCTGGAACGTCTTTGTATCCGGCGTCAAAGGCCGCGGTAAACCAACTCACCGAAGCCATGGCGTTGGAGTTTGCTCCATTGGGTGTTCGCTGCAATGCGGTAGGACCGGGAACGGTGCTTACCGAAGGGACCGCCGGACATTACGGTGATGCAAGCGCGCAGGCAGCCATTGCTGGAGTGCTTCCCATTAGTCGGATGGGCGAGTCACTGGACATCGCTAATGCTGTCAGTTTTCTTTGTTCTGAACAGGCGTCGTGGATTACCGGACAGACTCTTTTTGTTGACGGTGGGTTTACCGCCGCGCACGGATCCTTCTTCCGCTCCGCTCGAAAGGCACGCACATGAAACGCCCATTTCGGTTTGCAATTCAAGCATTCAGTTCCACTTCACTTAAAGAATGGGTTGATCTTGCTCGCAAAGTAGAAGACAGTGGGTATTCCACCCTGCACGTCGCCGACCACTTATTGGGTCCGGGCAGCAAGATTGAAGGAACGGGGCATCGGGTTCAAACCCTCGCGATCATTCCCGCGATGACCGCGGCTGCAATGGCCACGACCACACTTCGAATCGGTTCACGCATGGCGTGCGTGAGCTACCACATACCTACTGTCCTTACAAAGGAAATGGCTTCAATTGATGTTCTCTCCGAAGGTCGACTTGAAATCGGACTGGGAGCAGGTTGGCTGGTTAATGAGTACGAAGCCCTTGGGATCCCATGGGAGTCTGCGGGTCGGCGCATTCAATTACTGCGCGAAACTGCAGAGTTCATGCGCATGGCATACGCCGACGAAGGTGAAGTCGAATACCACGGTGAATTCATAGAATCATTCGGTTACCGCGCGGTGCCGCAACCGATCCAGCGTCCGTGGCCACCATTGATGATCGGTGGTGGTGCACCCAAAGTTTTGGGCTTGGCCGGTGAACTTGCTGACATTGTCAGTGTCAATTTCAACAACAGCAGCGGAACTGTGGGAGCAGGAAGTATTGCGTCTTCAACAGAAGATGAAACGTACAAAAAAATTGAGTGGATCAAAGCGGGTGCGGGTGAGCGTTTTGACGACATTGAATTGGAAGCAGCGACCTACTTCATCTCGGTACAGGGGCGTTCGGAAATAACAGCAGAGTCGGTTATGTCGAGAACTGGCATGGAGTTGGCTGAACTGAAGCGTTTCCCACATGCAGCTGTTGGCAGCGTCGATGAAATCTGCGAGGAGTTGGAACGTCGTCGCGAAGAGTACGGTTTCTCATACATCACCGTTGGCGATGCCCACTTGGATGCGTATCTTCCGATCGTTGAGCGATTGGCGGGTAAGTAACTTGTCTCGTGCTTTCGGACTCGCTCACCTTTCCATGATGTCAGTTCCACCCGCGCAACTCGCATCCGTTGCGGCCGAAGCAGGGTTTGACTTCACCGGTTTTCGGCTGACACCGAGCCCATCAACCGGGATCGACCACGCTGTTCTCGGTAATGACCGGGCACTTGAAGCTTTGGCTCGCGCAGTTGACAGTGAAGGCATCAACATTCTTGACGTTGAAGTAATCCGCATGACCGACCCATCCGCCGTTGCGGCAGCACGCCCGCTGCTGGAGGCAGCCCAGGCGCTGGGCGCCCGGTATGTAATTGCCACGGTGGAAGACGAAGATCCCGTACGCAGGGTGGAAACACTCGCACAGATCGCCGAACTGGCAGCCGAACACGGTACGTCAATCGCGGTTGAATTCATGTTGTTCTCGGCAGCGAAGGATCTTGAGACGTGCGTGCAAATTGTCACGCAGTGTGGTGCACCCAATGTTGTTGTTCTCGCTGACTCATTGCATTTGGAGCGCTCCGGCGGAAAACCAAGTGACCTGCGCTTGTACCCATCAGAACTTTTTGCGTACGCCCAGATCTGTGGCGCTCCGGGTGCAGGTGCCGCTCTAGATGCACAAGCCGCACGCAGTGAAGGTGTGCACGGTCGTCTGATGCCCGATCAAGGTGATCTCCCGGTTCGCGAGTTCATCGCGGCACTCCCCACAGAAACCATCCTTACCGTCGAGTCGCCGTTAAAGGGTCAATCCGATCCCGCCGATCCCCTTGCCTTGGCTCGCGAAATGCTGGCATCTGGTCACCGAGTTGCAGGTGTACAGGAATGAGTGCATCTAGTGCCGAAGAATCTCGGGCAGAAGAACTGCGAATTGATGGCCTGGTTAATGTTCGCGATCTTGGTGGGCTACAGACACTCGATGGTCGAGTGATCCAATCGCGTCAGGTAATTCGCAGTGATAACCCAATAAAGTTGACCGAGCAAGGACAGTTGGACTTGTCTCACGTAATCGCTCCGTCAGTTGTTGTTGACTTACGCATGGTCATGGAAGTGGACCACGAGAGCTATGTAATCGAACATGAATCTGCACGTTTGGTTCACTTTCCCATGATCCCCCAGTCGGGCATTACCCCAGAGCAAATTGCGGCGGGTGGTACCGACAACTTGGTTGACGACTATTTGCGGCAGCTTGAAAAGAACTCTGCCTCGATCGTTGAGGTTCTACGCTTGATCGCAGATCCAGTGAACCGGCCGGTGGTGGTTCACTGTTCTGCGGGAAAGGACCGCACCGGCATTGTTATCGCAATGCTCCTTGACATTCTCGGTGTCGCGCACGAAAACATTGTTGCCGACTATCACGTCACCACTATCAATATGGCTCCGATTATCGAGCAAATTCGTGGTGCACAGGTATATCAGGACAATGGTTTGGCCGGTGCCCCTGATTGGATCTTTGCTTCCGAGCCAGAGACCATGCGCACATTCCTCGAAACCATGACACAGACCTACGGCAGCGCCGAGCAATGGGCTCTCGCAAAAGGTTTAGACGCCAGTGAAATCACTCGGTTGCGCGAAACCATGCTTAACTAAGGTGAACTAAGTTGAACTAACGTGAACCAACAGCCCGACGGGTCAGCTCCCGCCGAAAGTTGTTAGGCCAGAGCAGTTTTTAATGCGGCAACGCGCGCAGCCCAGATTTGCTGACTGAGTTCAGCGGTTGGCGCGAAGACCTCGGATGCGTGGTAGGCGCCGGGGTAAACGTGTAGTTCAACCGGTACCTGTGCATCTTTCAGCCGGCCTGCGAATTCCAGGTCTTCATCCATGAACATGTCTTGGTCGCCGACATCAATAAATGTTGGCGGCAGTCCGGTGAGGTCAGTCGCCCGAGTGGGGGCCGAGTATTGGTCAGCAGATTTGCCGCCGAGGTACCACTCCCAGGCTTCGATATTGCCCGAGCGATCCCAGATACCGATGTCGAGGATCGCCTTACTTGAATCCGTCACATTGCGATCATCGATCATCGGGTACGGAGCCATCAAGAATCCAATGGAAGGTCCGCCACGATCGCGGGATACGAGAGCCGTTGCGATTGTCAGACCGCCACCGGCGCTTCCGCCATAAATGGCAAGCCGATCCACAGGGCCGTAACCAAGTTCACTGGCATTCGCGGTCATCCATTGCAGGGCCGCATAGCAGTCTTCGATTGCAGCTGGTGCTGGGTGTTCGGGGGCGAGTCGATAGTCAACGGAAACAATGAGCGCTCCAATTGTTTCGCACAGCATGACCGCGGTGAGGTGGTCGGTGTCCAGGGTTCCCATCACCATTCCGCCACCGTGTATGAACAGAATGCCCGGCAGTGGGCCGCTTGACTTTGCCGGACGGTAGATCCGCACGGGGAGGTCGGGGTTACCTGCGGGCCCAGGAATAACCCGGTCTTCAAGGAGCACGTTTTCATTGGGTGGCAGATCCGCAGTCATCGCTTCTAACATGCCGTTGAGGGTTGCGCGGCGTGCATTGATATCAGGGATGGCGTTGAAACCACCGGGAAGCGCCGAGTAGAGCGCCACCAATGGTTCTAGGGATTGCGGGTCAATGTTCTCGTGCTGCGGCATGTTTCCTCCGGTAGTCCTGTGAATTCAACTCTGTGAATTTAGTGACCGGAGTATTGCATGAAATGTGCGAATTCGGAGTGGAATTCTCGTTATCCGAGTGTCTCCCCGCCGTCCACGAGCAGAGTCTGTCCCGTGATGAACGAAGCCTCGTCGCTGAGGAAGAAGCAAATTACGGCCGCCAGTTCGTTGGCCCTGGCCATGCGCTTCATGGGAACCGCCGCACCAAATACTTCTTCCCCTTTTTCCATATCGCCACCGCGGGCCAACATGAGTGGGGTTGTCATCCCGGTGATCGTACGACCGGGTGCAACGCAGTTAATGCGAACTTCCGGGAGTGCCTCGAGAGTGAATTGACGGGTGAGGCCGGCAATTGCTGCTTTGGCCGCTCCATAGGGAACATTGTTGTTATTGGCCTTGAATGCAGCAACGGATGCGATTGTGACGATTGAACCACCGCCCCGTGCTTTCATGACGGGAGTCGTGTACTTGCACACATTGAAAGTGCCGCCAACGTGAACTTCCATCATCTTGTTAAAGCGGGCCATGTCCCACTCTGCAAGTGGACCGAACTCTGCGTGACCAGCGCCTGCAAGCACCAGGTCAATTCCACCGAGGGCTGCAACCGTTGCTTCGACGGCAGCCTTTACCTGTGCTTCGTCAGCAACATTTGCTTGCAAACCAATGCAACCGCCACCAATTTCTGCAGCGACAGCCTGAGCTTTCGCGAGATCAAGATCAACCAGTGCGGCACGCCCACCCTCGGCTACTACCCGCTCGGCGGTGGCGCGACCGATACCGCTTGAACCTCCGGTGACAAAAAGTACTTTGTTTTCAAAGCGCATGGTGTTCCTTTCAGCTGATGGGGTGTTTGCTAGCGGGTAGGTGCAGAGGGTGAGTCACTTGGACGTGCGTCTTCGGAGGCCTTCCACATTTTGGCGCTGTCGAATCCAATCCGAGTTTCTGGAATCAGTTCAAAGACAACCCGGCCAGGGGAGTCGATCATCAGGCGGAAAGCTTCGGCTTTTTCTGGTTCACCCGGACGCATGGCGTTTGCAAATTCGGGAAGTACCCAGTCGAGGGTTTCGCGATCAGTGTGAACGATCGCGCGGCACTTGTAGGTTAATGAGCGACGTTCAATAACTCGCGAACCTTTTGAAGTGATGGCGATACTGACTCGTGGGTCTTTACGGATCGAGTTAACCCGCGGACGCTCTTCGCTGGCGGTCAACCAGAAGCGGCCATCACGGTGAATGTAATTCACGATCACTCCCATGGGCCACCCTTCTTTACTGGCCCAGATCAAGGTGCATTCAATTTGAGCATCGAACAGTTCTTGCTCGTCTGCCTCATCGAGGGAATAGGACTTAACGTCTTCCCAGTTCTTTGCCTTTTCGGTCATGGAATGCTCCTTGGTTGCAGAAAGTGTTTGTCGTCTGGAGTGGACTTTATTGGAAGTCCTTGCATAATGTGAAGCCACGGTCTATTTTCCTCGTTATGACCATGAATCTTGCGCAAATAGTAGATCGCATTGAGATCGAGGAACTGCTTGTTCGTTATGCGCGGGCAATTGACTCCAAGGACTTTGACACGCTTGAGACCCTGTTTACCCCCAATGCCACTTTTGACGGGGGAAGCCTGGGCTGCCCAACGGGGGCCCCGCAGATCCGAGCAATGATTGAAGGCACCCTGACCGGATTGGACTCAACCCAGCACCTGATTGGAAAAAGTCTCATTGAGCTCGACGGCGACCAGGCCGAAGTGAAGACGTATTTGATTTCCCAGCACATTAGGGAATCAACACCCGGCCCGGTGAAGCACTACGCTTTGGGAGGCGAATACGCCGACCGGGTTATCCGCACCCCCGAAGGTTGGCGGATCGACTATCGCCGGTTGGATCGGTTATGGAAAGAGGGTGACCGCGAGGTCATCTCGGGCGCATCCTGAACGTGCTTAAACAATTTTTTCGATGTTTTTATAGTACGACCAAATCAATGGAGGAACGATGAAAACTTGGATTGCTGACACTGAGCCCAGTGAGCGTTTTCCTATTTACACGCGGGCAAATGCCGACGAGGTTGGCCCGGAACCATTCACTCCGTTGAACTGGACGCTGACGTGGGAACAAGGGATGGCGCCGGGTACTGCCGACGCCTGGATTGCACTCGGCACTTTTGAACCTGATGAGTTTTTGTGGACGCAACCTGAAACTTATGGATCATGGGGCGGCTATTTCTACAACCAGGTTTCACTCGGTCGGGTGTTCGGTCATCGCATGCCGGGCGCAACCCCCGATGCAATTGATATTTCTTTCTTCGGCCAAAACTCAACGGTTCCACCATACGTTCATGATCCGCGTGATGACAATGAAGCATGCTCGGCAAAGTTGGGTGAATCCTTCGGCGCGATTCTGGGTGGGGCTCAGGCAGTTCTAGCTGCGAAATATTTGGAAGATGCTGCGAAGTGGCGCGCCAGTCGCCCAGACCTGTCAACTATTTCGGACAAGGACCTCGTTGAGTACGGTCGCACTTCGGCCCGTTGGCAACGACCAGGGTGGGATGCTTACGCACAGGTTGTTATCGGTGCAACCGTTGGACCGCAGATTGTGCAAGGGGTAGCCGACGCGGTCGGTAAATCCGAGTTAGCAATTCAAATCTTTGGCGCATTAGGTGACGTCGCCTCAGCGGGAATGCCCGAGCGAGTTTGGGACCTCTCCCGTCTGGTTCGCGGATCAGCAGAGTTAACTGCCTGCTTCGACGCTGGTATGGACGGCCTCGCCGAACGCCTCACTTCTGAACCGGCCGCCGCCAAGTTCAATTCAGAATTTGATGAATTGATTGTCATGTTTGGGCATCGCGGTGTGAACGAATGGGAAATCAGTGCGCAGACGTGGTTGATCAACCCGACACTTGCCTACCAAATGATTGATCGTGTTCGCCGACAGGAAGACGCAATGTCGCCGACTCTGCGGGCTGCCGAGTCAGCCAAGCGCCGTCTTGCTGCCGTGGAGGAACTCACTGCAGCTGTTGCTGGCGATGAAGCAACGGCAGGACTATTGGCTGCAGGAATTGCTTCGGGTCAATCCGCTTATCGACTGCGTGAGGCTGGCAAGAACGCAACCGTCATGTTGATGCAGGAACCTAAACTCGCTTTCCGCGAGCTTGGCCGCCGGATGCACGCGGCAGGTCATCTCGGTGACCCAATGCATGTATTCCAATTACTGGAGAGCGAACTGGATTCATTTATCGCAGATCCAGCATCCTTCACCGAAATAACGGCAGCACGGCATGCGGAGTGGTTAACCCTCGCTGAACTCGAGCCGCCCTACTTGGTGATCCGTGACCGTCCAATTCCCCCGATTAGTGAGTGGCCCAAACGCCGTCGGTTCGCTGAGGGTGTCGGCGCCGCGGTGGGAACGCAGATGAAAGGCATTCCCGGTTCACAAGGAGCGGTGACCGCTCGCACCCGGGTGATCTTGGATCTCGCTGACGCTGACTCGTTGGAGCCCGGTGAAATTCTTGTCTGCACCACCACCGACCCTTCGTGGGTTCCACTGTTCATGATCGCCAGCGCGGTGATCTGTGAAATCGGCGCCCAAGCTAGTCACGCGGTAATCGTCAGCCGGGAACTGGGAGTTCCCTGTGTGGTTTCACTGGCCGGTGCGAGTACATCACTGCCAAGTGGCACGCTGGTTGAACTCGATGGATCCACGGGAATGGTTACGGTTATCGAATCAGCAGTCGAATCAGCAGTGACTGAGTCTGCATGAAGGTAGTTCTCCCTCCACTTTCACCTGAACCACCGTTTTCTGTTCGGATCCCGTTTCTCCTGCTCGAAGATGGTGTTACCCGACTGACGTTGGTTCGTCATGCCCAGCAGGTGTTCCCGACCGAAGAAGAGTTTGATCACACAGCATGGGATGACCCAATGTTGAGTGATTTAGGTCGCGTTCAGGCAGCTGCACTTGCTGGTGTGCTGACCGAGCAGGATGTTGATGTTGTGGTGTGCAGCTCAATGCATCGGGCAAAGGAAACAGCAGAGATAATTGCGTTTCCGCTCGGGCTCACACCAGATGTGCGTCCTGAGTTTGTAGAGATTGCGTCATACCGCGAGCTCGAACCAGGGGTTAACCCGCAGACTTTGGTTGACCCCGAAGAATGGGCCGCGCGTGAGCAGGCCTTTTATCGCCAGGTCATGTGGGACCACATGTTTTTTGGTGAAGGTTCAGCGGAGTTTCGCGCCCGCATCATGGGAGCCATCAAAAAATTAATTGCAGACTACGAAGGACAGCACATAGTTTTGGTGAGCCACGGCGGTGTCATCAATGCAGTCATCAGTGAGATCTTGGGGATCGAAGAAGACATGTTTTTCCTGCCATCACACTGTTCCCTGAGCCGGGTGTGGATTAAGGGAGACATTCGTCGAGTGCATTCAATCAATGAGAGCCAGCACCTGCATGACGGCATCCGGACAAACTGATCACTCACGTGCTACCGAGGGGTAGTATTTTTCTATGACCGAGACACTGCCTCAATACACCTCGGGCGGGCATACCGCGCTGAGCCGTGAAGAAGCAATGTCCATCCTTGATCGACTTGCTTCCCATCTGCGTAACCAGACCACCGACATGGCGCCTGAGCAACTGAAAGTTCCCATTTCGGAATATCTGGATCAAGATTTGTGGGAACGGGAAATCAAAGAAATTTTTCACGCCATTCCCTTGCCGGTAAGTACTTCGGCCGAACTCGCAAACGTCGGTGATTTTAAGACAATGCGGGTAGTGGGCAAGGAGATCATTCTGGTTCGTGGCAAGGACGGCACGATGCGCGCGATGATCAATGTGTGTCGTCACCGCGCAATGAAATTATTGCCCGATGGTTGCGGCAGTGCACGTCGATTCACCTGCGGATACCACTCGTGGACTTATGACACCGACGGCACACTCACGGGTGTACCCGGTGAAGACACTTTCGGTGAAGTTAACAAAGAAGATTTCAGTTTGGTACAACTGCCGTGTGAAGAACGGGCTGGTTTCATTTTCATTGGACTTACCCCAGATGTGGACTTGGGGATCGACGCGTGGCTCGGTGAGGTATTGCCGCACCTCGAAGCGCTCGAGCTCGACAAGTGCACGCACTTCACCACGAAAACATTGCCCGGCCCCAACTGGAAAGTGACTCTGGATGGTTACCTCGAGGGTTATCACTTCAGTTCATTGCACGCAAAAACCGTTGCCCTCACCAACCACACCAACCGCATGACATTAGATTCATTTGGTCCGCACGTGCGTAATGTGTTCGCTTTGAAGACCCTTGACGCAATGATGGAAAAACCGCGCGATGAATGGGATCCCGCAGAGGCCATGGGCCTTGTGTACTGGGTATTTCCCGGGATGGCGATCGCCGGCGGATTGCGTGAGCGCACCGTGGTTTCGATCATGCTTCCGGGTGACTCTTGGGGTGAGTCGATGACCTGGCAGACAACGCTGCTGCGTACCCCGCCGCAGACCCCCGAAGAGTTTCTCGAGGCGGAGAAAACCGCCGAATGGTTTTTCGCCGCATTCCGTGATGAGGACTACACGGCCCAGACCGACGTGCAAAACGGCCTAGCTTCCCTTGCCGGTAAATACATGACCATCGGTCGTAATGAGATTGCCGTTCAGCATGCCCATGAAACGATTCGTCGACTGTTAGCCCAGGAGCCGGTTCACGGCCCTCGATAGTGTGATTTCATAGGTAGTCCTAGTTTGGCGGTGGTAACATTCGACACCACTGACCCGCACACCCTCACACGAAATGGACGTTCACATGTCAAAAAAGGCGTGGCTCACTGATACCGAGCCCAGCGTAAGGTTCCCGATTTATACCCGCCTCAATGCCGCAGACGTGATGGCTGATCCGATAACACCACTTGGTGCAACCATGTGTTGGATCCCCAACGTTCTTCCCGGTTGGGCTTCCGGTTATGTCGAAGACGTTTGTTTCACAGCCGATGAACTCACCGAAGAATCTGCCGTCGCTGGATTCTTTTACGGATACCTCTATATCAATCAAAGTAACGTCCGGGTTTTGGGAATCCGCAAGGGCATGACCGCGGACATCATCGACTCAATCTTCTTCAATTCCCCTGGAGCCCCACCCCACGTTGCATCAGCAACCGATGCAAATGAATCACTCACCGCACTCGGGGGTGCGCGCGCTGGCTGGGTACTCAACACGTCAAAGTTTGAGGGCGCCGACGAAGACTCTGCAATCGCTGATGATCTACGTCGTAATCGTCCCAACCTCAAGGCCATGAGCAACCGCGCACTCGTTGCACGAGCACGCTCCGTGATGCCATATGAACGTCTTGCTTGGCGTTCGGAGCAGATTGGCGCCTCAAACGCGGCGGTTGGCCCAGCCGTTGCCGGTCAAATTCTCGGCGCTGATAAGGCCCATCTGCTGATCACGATCCTCGGCTACGCCGGTGATGTTGAATCCGCGGCACCAACCTATTCACTGTGGTCGCTCTCGCGCACAGTGAAGAACAGCCCAGAGATGACAAAGTTGTTTAACAGCGGAATGGACAAGGTTGAAGCCCAACTCCCGACAGCAACCGGTGGTTTCTGGAATGAGTTCGCTGCATTCATCGCAGAGTTCGGTTACCGCGGCCCATCTGAATGGGATCTGGGAACCGAGTCATGGGAGTCCAAGCCTTCACTTGCACTCGCACTCGTTGACAAGATGCGTCTACTCGAAGACTCGGAATCACCTTCGGCCAAGCAGGCATTGCATGCCGCGGCTACCGATCAGGCGATGCTCGAGGCCACAGCAGGTATGGACGCCGCGACAGAAGCAATGTTCCGTGGAGCTATTGGTTCAGCTCGACGTTTCGCCGGTTGGCGTGAAAGTGGAAAGTCATCCTGTATCAAGGTTATGAAC
>JBIIOS010000017.1:0-19377 GCA_044336805.1 Candidatus Nanopelagicales bacterium | reverse complement strand
TCGACGATTCGCGACAGATTTTCATCGCACTCGACAACGAGTTGGACGCCCTCGCACTCGGCAACGGCGCACTGCTACCGAGTATCCGCGAACGTCAAACCCAGTGGATGGCGCTCAAAGACCTCGAAGTTCCCACCTTCTTGGACAGTGGAAAGCCAATCCCATCAGTATCGGAAATACCTCGCAAGGGTTCAGTTGCTGTTGATCGCGCAAAGGTCGGCGATACTTTCAACGGAGCTGCCGCATCGCAGGGTGTGGTCGAGGGACGTGCACGCATTGTTTTGGGCACCGATGCAATTGGGGAGTTTGAACCGGGTGAAATCTTGGTCGCACCTCAGACCGACCCGTCATGGACACCGTTATTCATGTTGGCCACGGCTGTCGTAGTGAACACCGGTTCAATGGCTTCGCACGCAATGATCGTTGCTCGCGAACTCGGCATTCCTTGTGTTGCCGGTCTGCCCGGTGCTACCAAGATGTTTAAAACTGGCGACCTGCTTCGAGTTGACGGCGCCAAGGGCACCATCGAAGTACTCGAGACCGCTTAATCATTAATTAGTCATTCGTGTAACTGGCCCGGCTACAGCAGCTGGGCCAGTTCGAATGCTTGCTTGGTTGCGAAGGTCATTCGTCGAGGAGCCCATGCGTCCCCGAGAAGGTGCGTTCGCGGGTGGTGCATAGACACCGACCGATACAGGGCGTCGTTGCCCACTCCACCGGTAACAAGAACCACCGAGTCAATTCCACCGACCGTGAATCTGCGACGACTATATGCATTGGCGAACTCAACTTCATTGGCTCGAATCTCGGTTGCAACGGCCATCTGCAAAATCTCAACACCGGCCTCGTCTAAACTTTCAAACATCGCGCCCGCCGAGTACTTGCCCACAAGTGGTGAAGGTCCCGGCGTTTCGAACGCCAGAACAACTTCGTGTCCTAAGTGCGCGAGGTGGTCGGACACGGTGAGTGGAGATGGCCCGTCGTCGGCTGCGATCACCAGTACTCGGTGTCCTAAGGGTTGGGTGACCCCGCGAATAACAGCGTCGGCCCCGAACACGTGGGGAAGATATTCGCCAGGAATGCCTGGACGTCTGGCATGTGAACCCGTTGCAAATGCGACGACGTCGAACTTGCCGTCAAGAATTGAGCGCACCGAAGCGCGCCGGCCAAGGTAGGTAGTGATTCCCAATCGCGGCAGTCGAGCCGCGGACCAGTCAATCCAGTCTTGATAGGTCGGGTTTGCTCGAAGTTGGGCAGCGATTGCGAAGCGACCACCGAGTTCGGATTTTTCTTCCCACAACTCAACAACGTGTCCGCGCTCTGCGGCATTGGCAGCGAGTTCCATCCCGGCTGGGCCACCACCGACAACGAGTAAGCGTACTTTTTTCTCGCTAACAGCAATGGGTGGCAGTGATTCACGTCCAGCATGTGGGTTAACTCCACAGCCAAAACTCAAACCTTCCAATGTGTATCGGTGGATGCAGTCGTTCAATGCAATACAAGGCCGTACTTCCTCGGGCCGTCCGTCGAGTGTTTTGCGCAACCACTCGCGGTCTGCGATTAGGGCACGGACCATTCCCACCATGTCGGCGTTGCCGTCTGCGATCACTTTCTCGGCTGTCTCTGCGTGTACAACTCGACCCACGTAAAGAACGGGTAATTTTGTAACCGCTTTTGCTTCACCGCACATATGTGCCCACGCAGCTTCCGGGTAGATGCCATGCTGCAGGTAACTGATTGCTCCCCAGTTCCCACCCATATCAAGATTGAAATAATCGATGGTTCCATCGGCCTCGAAGCTTTGCATTAAGCGCAAGCATTCATCGAGTCCGTAACCACCATCCATGTCCTGATCAAGTGCGAGGCGTAGACCAAATGTGATTGGCCTATCAACACGAGCACGAACTCCGTCGGTGATCTCTTGTAAGAAGCGTCGTCTGTTTGCGTAAGAGCCGCCGTATTCATCGGTGCGCGTATTTGTGAGCGGGGAGAGAAACCACTCAATAATGTCATCGTGATTACTGTGAAGTTCAATTGAGTCGGCACCGGTTCGTGCTGCAATTACAGCTGATTCAATGTATTCGTTGATGACCCACTTCACTTCATCATGATTCATAACGTGTACACCGCGGTGGTCAAGGAATCCGGAGAAGGTGGGGGAGGGAGCACTGGGCATGCCGCCCTGTTGGAGAAGTTGAATTCCCATATAGCCGCCGGCGGAGTGCACGCGATCAACAAAGTGTGACATCCGGTCGTGGAAGAGCGGGTGTCTGAAATTTCCATCTTGCTTTCCAAGCGCCCCGATACCGGTGGCTTCAAAGCCAGGAATCTGCAGATGCTGTACGTGACATGGTGGACCACCGATCCATTGGAAGCCATCGGTGACCCGAGAGAGCCAATAGTCGAGCATGGCTTGAAAGCGGGCGTCGTCACCGGTGAGGGACCCCGCACCCCCACCGTGGGTCGGCACGAATAATCGATGCGAAAGGTTCATGGTGCCAACCGTGATTGGTTGGAGGGCGGCGCGCAGCGGGCTGGCGACAGTAATGGTCACGGCAAACTATGACACAGGACTTCGTAACAGCGCATGACACAGGTGGCGGGACCCGGGAGTTGCAGAGTTTGCGCATTCCTATATAAATGGGGGCGAGTTCTGCAATAGTAGGACTTCCTATTAATTGGCCAGCCGTTCAAACGGTGGCCCCGTGGTGCGGAGAAGCAAAAAATGAGCGACGTGGTTTTGGCAGAAGAAGAGCGCGATGCTCTGGTGGCCTTGGTAATTCGGGGAATGTCCCGTGGCGAGGTCTCGGCACAGCAGCAGGCACTGGCCGACGCTGGGTTGATTCTGATCAAAGGCCCGATCATGATGCCGACGCCGGCTGGCACCGCATTCGTCTCGGAGTCACTTCGACTGCCGGACGATGCCCAGGAGCGCGAGCGCGTCATGGCTACTTTTCACCGTTTTCTTCCGGTAAACCGTGCGCTGCGCGATCTGTGCACAGCGTGGCAGGTTCGTCCCGATGGCAGTGCAAATGACCACTCCGATGAAAACTACGACGCTGACATCCGCGACCGCCTCGATGACATCGACGATTCCGTCGCGCCACTTCTCAAGCGATTCAGCGAAGACCTTCCACGTATGGCGGGCTACCGCGAAAAACTCACCGAGGCTCTGGCCAAACTCGACGAAGGTGATGACACCTGGCTCGCATCGCCACTTATTGACTCGTACCACACGGTATGGATGCACCTTCACCAAGAACTTATCTTGACCATCGGGATGACACGCAAAGAAGACGAGGAGCTTGAGGAGCGCCTTGTGGCGGAGAGCGGGGCGTGAGCCCAACTTCTCGAACAGGTCCGATCGATGACGTTGGACTTGTCCCATTCGGCAGTGGATTACAGCGTGGACTCGATGCCCGTTCACTGTGCACTCGAGGAATTGAACTAGAAACTCTTGCTGGCCTTGGACTTCCCGTCGGCTCAGGGTTGACCATTCCTGTCCCAAACGTTCAGGGCTTCACCGCCCCAGACCGAGCCAAAGCTGCGATGAACTTGGTGGAAGATATCGCTGGGCGCGAGATCGGCACCACGACCGAGACCGGTGGTCTCGTTCTGTTGCGATTGAGTGCAAGTGCACCCGTTGCAGCCGCTGGCCTACCACCTGACCTCACCTGTCTTGGGCTGAAGCGAAGTGTCATCCCGGAAGGGCTGGGCGCCAAGGCGCGAGGTGAACTCGGTGTTGCCTGGTGGAAGACCGCAGCCTTTATTGCCGAGCACGCATTGGGTGTTCCCATTGAAGACCTCGGCTCGCTCGATTTTGACTACCCGGATCTCGTTGAGCGGGTTGAGCCGTTTCGCCGGTTGTGTGAGGAAAAAGGTTCATCGCCATTTCCCACTAAGCGAAGTGACCAAGTTGCCGCCGCCGCCCAAGCCATGTTGACGCGTTGGAATTCACCACGCGCAGCGCGTGCCCGCCGCAAACAAAACCTTCCCGCTGATCTCCCATTAGCCCTACACCTCGAAACAATCGTCGTAACCGAGCATGATGCAGAGGGTCATGGTTTTGCAATGTCGCGTGACATGGACTCGGGGCAGTTCGCGCCCAATGGCCTATTCCGACATGGCTTCCGTGCCGGTAGCGAGCGCCAGCAAGGTGGACTTCCGTTAAGCATGTTGCCCAACGGAGTGGAAATGCTGACCGGTGTGTTGGCCGAGCTCGAGGGCCGGCTCCGCAGTTCGGTGATTGTCGACTTTGAATTTGGTCCCGAAGGTCTCGCACTTGTTGGGTTGGAGCAGATGCGCAGGCCTAATGCGCGGGTAGCCACGAGCCTTGTCGTTGACCTCGTCACCCGGGGAATCAGCAGTGAAACCGAGGCGGTTCGTGCGGTGGAATCAACGCACGTGTTGGAGCTGCTTCATCCGCAACCCAAGCTCACTGGCGCGGAAGTTCCTTTCGTTTCCGGTCTAGCCGCTTCTCCGGGAGCAGCCGTTGGTCGGATTGCAATCACCAGTGAGAGCGCTGTTGATTTGGCAGAGTCGGGAGAATCCGTGCTCCTCGTTATGAGCGAGACAACGCCGGGTGATCTACCCGGCATGATGGCCGCAACCGGGATTATGACGATTAATGGTGGTTCGGCCTCGCATGCCGCGGTGGTTGCTCGTGGAATGGGTCGGCCAGCGATCTGCGGCGCCGGAGATCTACGCATTGATCATGAAGCGCAAACCTTGACCGCGGGTGCGCATGTGTTGCGCGCCGGCGACGTAATCTCAATCGATGGAGCTACTGGTGTTGCTTATGTTGGTGAGTTAGTTATTGAGCCGCCTGTCCCATCACAAAGTTTGACCACACTGCTGGGTTGGGCTGATGACTTACGAAGATTAGGTGTTCGGGCCAATGCCGACACCGGTGCCGACGCCACCATCGCTATGGACAGTGGTGCCGAGGGAATCGGTTTATGTCGCACAGAACACCAATTCATGGGCGATCGTTTGCCGCTGGTGCGTCGGGTGATCCTCTCCCATGATTTCGACGCGGAAGAAGCTGCCCTCGCTGCCCTTGCTGATGCTCAACGCGAAGACTTCCGAGATTTACTGCGCGCAGTCGGTGACCGGCCGGTGACGGTTCGATTACTTGATGCGCCGATGCACGAGTTCTTACCAGCCAGTGGGGCTCATGCAGAAGATGCGAACCAGGCCCGGATGTTGGAACACATGCATGAAGAGAATCCGATGCTTGGAGTGCGCGGTGTGCGGCTCGCCTTGATGCATGAGGGTCTTTATCCCGCGCAGGTTGAAGGACTTTTCAATGCGTGGGTCGACGTGGTCTCTGCCGGCGAGGCGCAACCTGAACTTGAAGTGATGATTCCGTTGGTGTCGATTCCTGACGAATTACTCATGATGCTCCGACTGATCCGTCGGGTGAACCAAGAAGTTTCATCACGCAGCGGAATGTTGATCCCATTCAAAATCGGCACCATGGTCGAGACTCCGAGGGCGGCACTGTTAGCCGATCAACTAGCCCAATGGGCTGAATTCATTTCATTCGGTACCAATGATTTAACCCAGCTCACGTACGGCTTCTCCCGAGATGACGTTGAAAGGCGCATGCTTGGTACCTATCTCTCCAAGGGACTCATGACAGCAAGCCCATTTGCTGAGCTTGACGAATCCGGTGTTGGGGCATTGATGGCCTACGCGGTTGATAAGGCTAGATCTGTACGACCCGACATCAAGTTAGGGATTTGCGGTGAGCACGGTGGCGATCCCTCATCGATTGAGATCTGTGAACGACTGGGATTGGACTATGTTTCTTGTTCGCCATCGCGCATCCCGGTGGCCCGGCTAGCGGCAGCACATGCCCGAGTTGGGTCCGTGAATGTTGCACCGGTCGTGATGGAAAAGAGTGGTATCGGATCGTGATCGAAAAATACTTGGAAAGCCTTGCATCTCCGCAATTTGTCGGTAACCTTGGCTCGACCATTAAGGAGGCTCCATGAATTCGGCGACATCCGCGCTCAGTGTGCGCAACGCTACGAAAATCTTTGGGGCACAGGTCGCGCTGGATAATGTCAGCATTGATATTGCGGCAGGGGAAGTCCGCGCTTTAGTCGGCCAGAATGGCTGCGGTAAATCCACTTTGATCAAGATTTTGGCAGGTTTTCATGAACCCGAGCCAGGTATTGAAGTCCTCGTCGGCGGAAGTGAACTGGCTCTGGGAGACCCGATAGCCAGTGAGGCAGCCGGGCTACGTTTTGTCCATCAAGATCTCGGTCTTGTGGGAAATCTCGACACCATTGACAACCTGGCTTTGGGTCAGGGCTACATCACGAACGCAACCAAAACAATTAACTGGCGCAAGGAGCGGACAAAGGCTCGCGAGGCTCTCGCATCATTGGGTTACGAGATCAACGTGAATATGCCGGTCGCGGCACTCCAAATGTCTGAACGAACAGCGGTCGCAATCGCTCGGGCAATGTCAGAGCGTGGAACTCCGCCAAAAATGCTGATCCTCGATGAACCCACCGCAAACCTTCCCGGTCCAGAGGCCCAACGGCTGTACCAACTCGTTCGCCGAGTAGCAGACTCCGGTGTAGCCGTACTGTTCGTCTCACACCACTTCGACGAAGTTTTTGAGATGGCCGAATCGGTGACAGTATTGCGCGATGGGAAGCTGATAGACACGCTCCCCGTTGCTGGATTGACCGAAGATGCGCTGATTGAACTCGTTGTCGGGCGCAAACTTGAAGAACATGACAAGGGCGAGGCCGCCGACCGCGAGCACGGGACACAGGTGTTGCAACTGTCGGGTGTGGGTGGACGCAATGTTTCCGGTATGGATCTCACCGTTCATCAAGGTGAAGTCGTAGGAGTTGCTGGCATCACCGGTTCGGGTCGCGAGGAAGTGGCTGCGCTGGTTTTCGGCGGCCACGAACGATCGGGCGAGATCCTCATTGAAGGTAAGGCGCTACCCCAGAATCGACCGGACATCTCGATTCAGCGGGGTGTTGCACTCGTCCCCGCCGAGAGGCATGCCAATGCATCACTACTTGATCAAACATTGCGGGAAAACATCACTCTCGTTGATCCCGGTCGACATATGTCATTAGGTATCTTGCGTCGCAATCCGGAGAAGTCTGACGTTCGCGTGTGGTTGGATCGTTTGTCTGTGAAGCCGAGTGGAAAAACGGAATACAAGATGAATCAGTTGTCCGGCGGTAACCAGCAGAAGGTGATCTTGGCTCGCTGGCTTCGACAAGAGCCATCGGTATTAGTCCTAGACGAGCCCACCCAGGGCGTGGACGTTGGAGCAAAAGCTGACATTCACACCCTCGTTGATGAAGCTGCAGCCCAAGGAGCAGCAGTCCTCGTATGTTCAACCGACCATGAAGAACTTGTCCGTGTCTGCGATCGCGTCGTGATCATGCGCCGTGGCAGGGCAGCTGAGATTCTTCGCGGAGACAAAATCACCGCGGATAACATCACGGCGGCAACGATCGGTCGCGATTCGGCAGAACCTGCGGCTTAGTAACATCTTTAACCAAAAAAGAACCCACCAATCGACACCACGTCGCCGAGACCAGAGCGGATCCCATGTCTGAAGTACAAGAAGTAGCAGCCCCCCGCCGCCGCATCAATTTCGGCTTTGATAAGTACAGCGGAATCTATGTGTGGGCATTACTCATACTGATCTTCGCACTGTGGATCCCGGACCTGTTCCTTCAGACAAGCACACTCAAGCAGGTTTTGACCTTCCAAGCTATCAGTGCGATTGTGGCGTTGGGTCTGCTCTTGCCGGTGGCAGCAGGGGCCTTCGACCTGACAATTGCGGGAACGTTGACGGTATCGGTGTGTTTCACTGCATGGGCCCTGACAAATGGCCATGGAATTGTTGTTGCAGCCGGTGGATCAATCTTGATCGGTATTGTGATTGGGCTCGCCAACTCGTTGGTGGTGGTCAAACTAAAGGTTGACTCGTTTATCGGAACCCTCGGTATGAGCAGCATTCTCATTGCGATTGCCTACATGATTACCGACAGTTCCCAGATTGTGTTGAGCACCGCGGGCTACGCGCCGTTCTTTGAGTTTGCCCGGACCGAACTATTCGGCTTGCCACTTTCGGTCTATTACGCCGCGCTGATCGCACTATTTTTCTGGTGGATCTTGGAATACACCCCGGGCGGTCGTTACCTCTACGCCGTGGGTGGCAACCCGGTCGCATCTCGACTTGCCGGAGTTCGCGTCGGCCGCGTCACCATGGTCGCTTTCATTTCTTCCGGTGTGACTTCTGCCTTCGGCGGAATCGTTTACCTGGCCACTATCGGTACGGCCACGCCAGACAGCGGCAGCGGATATCTGCTTCCCGCGTTCTCAGCGGTTTTCCTTGGTGCAACCCAAATTCGACCTGGGCGAGTGAACGTGCTCGGAACACTTGTTGCGATCTTCCTACTTGCAACCGGTGTGACCGGTCTGCAACTAGCAGGCGCACCTTCTTATGTAACCCAACTATTCAACGGTGCCGCACTCATTATTGCTGTTGCATTGGCCTCGCGTACAGCTCGACGCCAAGCCTGACCTCGCGCCCTCGCGTCCCTTACGGCAGTGGGATCACAACTGGGTTGTCGCGAGCGGCCTTGTTCGCTTCTTCACTCGCAACCCACTCGAGTGCGTTGCCGAGCAAGCTACGAAACATTGGGTTTGCAAAAGTAGAGGGTCCATCGCCCATGAGTAGTGTCGCGATCGGGCTATTGCCAGCGGTCGTTGTCCAACCCATGAGGCGGCTTCCTCCGTGAAGACCGCCGTCTTGTCCACGCCCTGCACAGGTGATTCCCGTTGAAGCGCCGTTACTCACTACATCAAATGTGTCCTGAAACAGTTCGCCTGCCATATCGGCGTCGTTGTCGAGGAAGGGCGTCAACCGGTCAGTGAGAAACGGTGCGAAATAAAGTTCGTCGTCAATTGTGAAGTCCCTGATGCCGCGCGTGATCGGGTGGCTCGGGTCGGTAACGCGCACCGTAAAAGTGTCCATCCGGTATCCCGAGGATGGGAGGTTTTCCCCACGGAGTGTGCCTGGGCGGTAAAGGAATCGGGCACCGGTCACTTCGGCCCAACCTTCCCAGCCTGGCCACGCTGAAATGGCATGGTGCAAAATCACCAATCCCTGACCGGTATCGAGGAGATTGACCATGTCTTGTGCGGTTTGGGTATCAGGCCCAATCACCGTGGGTTCTTCCCCCCGCTTAAGCGACAAACCCGGGATGTCATGGAGCAGAATCGCATCCCATGATCCAGCGAGTTCCGCAGTTAGCCAACGTTGAGCACTCGGTTGGGTGCAATGGGCCCAAATCCAGTCTCGCTCCGCGCAGATTGCAGCGATTGCACCCAGAAAATCGTCGATTGCAACCCGGTGTCCGCCGGTGACTACGAGAATACGACGGCGCACGTTTCCTCCTGGTGCAATTTACTTGGATGTCCTAGTTCAGCATTTTCGCTTAGTGTAGTCTGCGCTGAACATTTGCAGCTTTATTCAATCGAACCGGAGACCTTGATGGCCACACCCACGGAAACCCTCGATTCGGTCATGCCAGCCACTCGTGAACTGGTCTTGGATTTGCACCGTCGCATGGTGCGGATTCGTCGTTTTGAAGAGCGGGCCGGCAAGCTCGTCGAGTCGGGAGACATGCCAGGTTTTTTGCATCTTTATGTTGGCCAAGAAGCAGTTGCCGCTGGTGTTTGCTCGGCGCTCACAGACTCAGATCAAATCACTTCCACGCACCGTGGCCACGGCCACGCAATTGCTAAGGGCGCCGATTTTCGCCCAATGTTCGCGGAGCTGTATGGCAAGACCACAGGGTATTGCAAAGGCCGCGGTGGCTCGATGCACATCGTGGACATGAATCGCGGCATGCTCGGCGCAAATGCGATTGTTGGCGGAGGTATCCCGATTGCGGTCGGTGCTGCATTCGCCTCGCAGTATCGCGGTGACGGAACTGTTGCAGTGTCATTTTTTGGCGACGGGGCTACCAATATTGGCGCATTCCATGAATCCGTGAACATGGCTGCGGTTTTGAATCTTCCTGTCGTTTTTGTGATCGAGAACAACGGTTATGCCGAGTTCACGCCACAGGATCGGCACATGAAATTAACGGACATCGCCGAGCGGGCAAGTTCATACGGTATTCCTGGCGTTATCGTCGACGGAATGGATGTACTCGCCGTTCGCAACGTTGCAATGGAAGCGGTCGAGCGGGCGAAGCGTGGCGAAGGTCCCACTCTCATCGAAGCTAAAACCTATCGCTACTTCGATCATCAAGGAATTAAGGGAATGCGAATCCTCTATCGCGACCCGGCTGAAGTGGAAGCGTGGAAATCCCGTGACGCCATTAACCTGATCGAAGCAATCGGTGTTGAGCGTGGTTTGGTGAGCGCCGAAGAGTTCGCTGATATCTGGGCGCAAACCGAAGCTGACATCGATGACGGTATTGAGTTTGCGCGCACGAGTCCAGACCCTGACCCGGTGGACATACTCGACGACGTTTATACCACTTAAAAAGTACTCACATTCCACCCAAGCCCACAATGCATACCCGATGAAATCCCGGAGGGACTCTCAGTGACAACGCGTGAACTTACTTACGTAAAGGCCTTCAACGAAGGTATGCACCAGGTTATGGCCGAAGACCCCGACGTCTTTCTCATCGGTGAAGATGTTGCGGGCTACGGCGGGGTATTCCATATGTTTGACGGGCTTCTGACCGAGTTTGGTGCAACCCGCGTGGTTGACACGCCCATTGCCGAGCAGGCGATTATTGGCCTTGGTGTCGGTGCTGCAGCGCGAGGCCTTCGCCCCGTGTGCGACTTAATGTTTATGGACTTCGTTGGTGTTGCAATGGATCAGATTTTCAATCAAGCTGCAAAAATGAAATACATGTTCGGTGGCAACGTTTCTGTCCCGTTGACAATCACAACTGCAGGTGGCGCCGGAATGTCAGCAGCCGCCCAGCACAGCCAAAGCCTTGAGGCCTGGCTCGCGCACATTCCCGGTCTTAAAGTCGCGATGCCGGCTAGCCCATACGATGCAAAAGGATTAATCGTCGGTGCCATCCGCGACAACAACCCCACCATCGTGGTTCTCAACAAGAAGATGCTCGGAGTTAAGGGACCTGTGCCCGAAGAGTTGTACTCAATCCCATTTGGTGTCGCCAATATCGTCCGTGAAGGTAACAACGCAACAATCGTCGCCATCGGGCGAATGGTTGTTGAGGCAGAAAAGGCCGCGGAGAACTTAGAAAAAGACGGTATATCCGTTGAAATCGTTGACCCTCGAACCGTTCAGCCACTCGATATCGACACCATCATCACGTCGGTTAAAAAAACGAACCGGGTGCTCGTTGTCCATGAAGCCGTTGAGTTCGGTGGCATTGGCGCCGAGATTTCATCGCAGATTCAAGAGTCCGCATTTGATTACCTAGATGCACCGGTGACCCGGCTCGCGGCCCCGTTTGCACCCGTTCCTTTCGCTCCAATTTTGGAGAACGCTTACGTACCTGATGCTCCACGCATTGAAGCCGCCGTGCGCCGACTCCTTGAACGGAAGTAGCTCATGGCTATTGAGATCCTCCTTCCCAAACTTGGTCTGACCATGGAGGAGGGAACCGTCGAAGAATGGCTGGTTGCTGACGGCGCCGTGATAACTGTCGGGATGCCATTACTTCGATTGGCAACAGACAAGATCGACGTAGATGTCGAGGCTGAGGCCGACGGAATCTTGGCCCGTGCCGTACCTGATGGAGCTACCTTAGAACCTGGCTCGGTGCTCGGTTGGCTACTCGAGAGTGGGGAGTCTGCGCCGAACGGCGTTACGCCCAGTGCACCCGCTTCGGATTCACCCCAGAGCGATGCAGTTGTCATTACAACAATGCCGGCCAGTAACAACAATGATGTTTCGCAGTCCGGGGGACGCGCATTTGTCAGTCCAAACGCTCGCCGGGTTGCCCAGGAAATGCAGGTTGACCTCTCACGTGTTTCGGGTACCGGACCCGGTGGACGGATCGTGTCGGAAGATGTTGTCGAGGCATCAGCCCTCACTGTTAACGACTCCGGAAATGGTCGACCCGGAAAAGTCATCTCTCCATTAGCCCGACGCGATGCCCGTGATGCAGGAATTGATCCCACCGGAATTTCTACTGACGACGGCGTTGTCCGTCGCAGTGATGTGCGTGGTGCCGCCGCTTCAACTCCACAGAACAATGCGTCGGCAGCGCTAGCCCCAATGCAAACCCACCAAGCAGGTGCTTCCGTTGCCCACTCGGAAACAACTTCAATAATCCCGATGAAAGGGATGCGAGGAACAATCGCTGCCCGGATGATGCAAAGCCTGACCGAAATGGCGCAGCTCACCCATGGATTTGAAGTCTCGATGGACGCCGTGGTGCAATTGCGCGCTGAAATGAAGGATCAGTACGTCGCTCTTGGCGTTGCAGTGCCCAGTCTCAATGACTTTGTTGTCCGGGCTGCGGCACTTGCTCTACGCCAACACCCGATTCTTAACGCAACAATTATTGACAAGGAAATCCACCTTTTGGGTCGGATCCATATGGGTCTCGCGGTCGCTGTTCCTGGCGGGCTCATGGTCCCCGTTATCCATGATGCTGATCAACTCTCACTACCCGAGTTGGCTCGTGCCACGCGTGACGTTGCAGATCGTTGTCGCACCGGCTCAATTAGCCTGGACGAACTTGAGGGTGCAACATTTGCCGTCACTTCCTTAGGTACCTACGGCGTTGACTTTTTCACGCCTGTCATTAACCCGGGCAACGTCGGTATCCTCGGTGTTGGTCGACTGCGCGACTCTGGCAAGTGGGAGGGCGAGACTTTTGTCCGCACACAGGTACTCACGCTCAGCCTGACATTTGATCACCGCGCTGTTGACGGTGCCCCTGCAGCGGAGTACCTCCAAACAATTGCCCAACTGCTGGCGCGACCACTCGTTCTGGTTTCGTAGATCCTCATGCCTGTCATATATCTCCTACGACACGGGCAAGCCAGTTACGGCATGGAAGATTACGACGTCCTGTCAGAACTTGGCCGCCGACAGGCTGACATTGCCGGTCAAGAGTTGGCGCGTCGAGGCGTGCGTTCGCCAGTCGTAGTGAGTGGAAGTTTGATCAGACAGATTGACACCGCTGACATTGCAGGGAAAGCCATGAACGTGAGCCCAACAGGCATCGATTCTCGTTTTAACGAATTTGATGCACATGCGGCAGTGAAAACCCACCTGGGTGACAGCGCGGCAATTCAAGGAATGCCATCAAAGGAGTTTCAGGAGCATCTCGACGTGGTTATAACCGAATGGATGGATAGTGGAAACAGTCAGTGGCAAGAGTTCTCCGACGGAGCATTTGCAGCACTCAGCGAACTTGCCCAGAGTTTGCCTAGTGGGTCTGATGCAATCGTCGCCACTTCAGCGGGAGTAATTGCCGTATTGGCCGGTCAACTGTTAGGTTCGGACACACAAGGTGTGATCTCGATGAACAGGGTGAGTGTCAACGCGTCAATAACAACCGTTGTAGCGGGTTCTCGAGGCTTGTCACTTGTTTCCTTTAACGATCATGCGCACGTAATGGGAGACCGAAGCCTGCTGACTAATCGCTGAACTGATTTACGCGTTCTGCAATTAGTTGATGTAACGTATTACGTCAGAGCCATCCCAGCCTTCGGCGAGCGCCGCGACCTTGTCATAGAAACCGCGCAGGTGAGCGTTGCCCACGTAAAGTTCAAGAATCCCACCGAGTAAATGACGGGCGTCGTGGAAATTAACTTCCATGCCCGAAGACGAAGTGAGTGACATCGTGAGTGGCATTCCCTGGCTGACCAGCGCAGCGCTGGCTGCACCGAGATCTTCAACGAAACATGCATAGTGATTGACCTGACCGGGTTGTTCATGGCAAAGGACCTCACGCATGCTGGCCGGTTCGCATTCGTGGAGCTGGATGATCTCGAGCATTACCGGACCCCATTGTCCGAATGCCGCACTGTGGTCGTAGATGGCGGGCTTACCGTTGTGGGTTGCGTTAACGGGTAAATGGCTGCGCACCAGGAAAGGGCCAGCGCCCACTTTTTGGGCCCACTCATGGCACGCTGCTTCAAGGTCATCGACGCGGTAGGCAATTTGCACGAGCTTCGACGGAAGGTTGGCGTGAAGGGGGTTTGCTGGATTCGACATGTGTTTTTCCTAACATGAAAGTGTGAGGCTCCACCACCCTACCGCGGTGCAACTTGTGTAGTCTTTGGTCCTATCCTGCAGTGAAAGCGTTCAAGGATTCATCAAGTCGTGTCAAGGAGTCGTTATGGCCAAGGTCTACAAGCATCCCATCAGCGGGTACATCTACTCGGTCAACGAGGTTGGCTTAGTTGAAGTCCATGACCCTGCTACTGACCGAATTGGAATTTTTGATGACAATGGTGTCTGGCAAGAGGGTGAGATGCTCACCGTTGACCTACAAGCTACCGGTTGGGTTGGCCGCACCCCCGAGGCTCGCGCGCTTCGCGAGGCGAACGCGTGAAGCAAACAACCGCCGTCATTCTTGCCACTCGTCCAGCCCGAACCTTTGTCGCTAGTGACCTCACGCTAGGGACTATTGACCTGCCCGAGCTCACACCGGGCACCGCGCTTGTGCGCAACCAATACATGAGTTTGGATCCATCAACCCGTGGCCGCATGGACCCGGGCGAGAAGCAGTACACCACCAATTTTGAGATCGGGGGTCCACTTGATGGCTCTGCAATCGGAATAGTGGAGGAGTCCGCTTCAGAGCTTCTCCCCGTAGGTTCCACTGTGCGCCACCGTCTCGGCTGGCGCGAGTATGCGGTCGTAGACGACGCAACCGCGACAATTTGTGATCTGTCGCTGGCCCCAACAATCTCTTGGTTGAGTGCAATGGGTCAGACCGGGTTTACCGCTTACGCAGGACTGCTTCCCGTGGGTCATCTGGCAGCGGGTGAGACGGTGCTCGTGACCGGCGCCGGTGGAGCCGTCGGCAGCATGGTTGGACAGTTCGCACGGTTGCTTGGCGCAGGACGGGTTATCGGTAGCGCCGGTGGTCCAGATAAGTGCGCGTGGCTAACAAACGAGTGCGGCTTCGACGAAGTAATCAATTACCGCGATGAGGATTTCGCGACGGAGTTATCCAAGCTTGCACCCGAAGGAATCGACCTATTTTTTGACAATGTGGGAGGTGAGCAACTCGCATCGGCCCTACACAACATGAAGATTCGCGGGCGCATCAGCATGTGTGGTGCAGTGTCCAACTTTGGAACCCAGGAGCAGCCATCTATTGCGGTTCTCATTGAAGCCGTACTCCGACGACTTACCATCACGGGATTTATTGTCCGAGACTACGAGGATCTGCGTCCGGAGTTTGAAGCGAAAGTTAGTGGTTGGTTGGCAAGCGGTCAGTTGGTCGACCGTGCGACGATCGTTGAAGGTATTGGCGCCGCAGGAGCGGGCCTTGAGGGTTTACTGTCCGGGGCGAACTTTGGCAAGGCGCTCGTGCGCCTTTCGGCCTAATCCCGAAGTCGATTACATGAACATTCCTGAGGGCATCGAAGTTGTTGACCCGACGCTATTCACATCCGTGGATCCGGTTGTCTTGGCGGGATCCATGTGCGGAGCATGCGGTGCACACGTTTTCCCGGCCATGGATTCCTGTCCAACTTGTTCGAGCCTTGACGTCACGAAAGTGGGCCTGCCCACCGAGGGAACCGTCTGGTCGTGGACAACCCAACACTTCGCGCCGAAGTCACCATTTCGGACCGATGAATTCGCGCCTTTTTCTATCGGGTACGTAGACCTTGGCCCTGTGATTGTTGAAGGCTGGCTAGTGGGGAAAACCCAATGGACAATTGGGGAGCCCGTTAGTTTGGTGCTCGCTAAAGCCTGGACACATGAAGGTGCACCCGTTTTCACATTTGGTTTCGAGGCTATGACATGAGCGTGAATGCAAACGACATTTTTATTGTCGGAGCAGCCCGAACAGAGTTCGGCAGATTTGACGGCGAAGATAATGAGCTTGCTGAGACCGCGGTGCGCGGTGCGCTCGCCGACTGTGGTCTTGCTTGGTCTGACATCGAGTTCGCGGTGGGTGGCACAAATGGTGAGACAAAGCCGGACAACCTAGTCTCACGATTGGGACTCACCGGGCTTCCGTTCGTGACGGTGAAGAACGGATGCGCGACAGGTGGCGTGGCTTTAATGACAGCGCGTAACGGGTTAATCGCTGAAGATCTCGATGTTGCTTGCGTTGTCGGCTATGACAATCACGCTCGGGGAGCATTCAATGTTTCACCCGCGCGCTATGGACTGGGTGATTGGTACGGCGCCACAGGCATGATGGTTACTACTTCATATTTTGCACTGAAAATTGCGCGCTACCTTCATGAACACGGAATAAGCCAGCGCACCCTCGGTTATGCCTCGGCAAAAGCATTTGATTACGCGCAAGAACACCCGTACGCGTGGCGGCGCAAGCCCGTTTCCGTTGATGAAGCAATGGATGCGGACATGATCAATGACCCCCTCACGCGTTTCATGTTTTGTTCGCCCGATGCAGGTGCGGTTTCCCTTGTCCTGGCTCGCGGCTCGAGGGCGTATGACCTGTGTGAGACTCCAATTCGATTGGCATCGGTGGCGCTTCGTGGTCGCCGACCTGGATCGTTTGAAGTTTTCTCACCCTGGCTCTCACCCGGTGATCGCACCAGTCCTTCAATCGATGCATCGAAGGCAGCATTTGATCTTGCTGGCATTACGCCAGCGGACGTGCAGGTAGCCCAGCTCCAAGACACCGACAGTGGAGCTGAAGTAATTCACCTAGGCGAGACCGGCCTCGTTCCCCATGGAGACCAGGAAGCCGCCTACCGCAACGGCGAATTCGACATCGATGGTCGGCTTCCTTTAAACACCGACGGTGGATTACTCGCTAACGGAGAGCCGGTGGGCGCTTCTGGTTTGCGCCAAGTACATGAGATCGTGAGACAATTGCAGGGTCGCGCTGACGGTAAACAGGTTCCGGGAGCCCCGCGTATTGGTTTCACCCACGTCTATGGAGCGCCAGGCATTAGTGCCTGTACGGTCTTGATCAATGAAGGAGCACAACAGTGAGCGAGATCGATCAGCAACATTTAGATGCCTGGCGCGGAGAAGTACGCACCTGGCTTGCATCCGTTGCTGCTCCCGCGCAAGAAGAGGTTTTTACGTGGGGTGAAGGTGACCCACGCCTGCAAATTTTTTTGGCATTGAGCCACGACGAAGAAGTCGCGTTCCTTACCCGCGTGAGGGAATACCGACGCCAACGATTCGAAGCGGGATACGGTGCCATTTCACTCCCCGCTGAGTTCGGTGGAGCGGGCCTGCCCAGTGTTTACTCTGTTGCCTTTGCCCAAGAAGAGCGCAAATTTGCCGTTCCTCCCTCTTCGGAAATCATCTCGGTGACCACGGGTCTTGTCGGTTCTGCGGTTAGCATCTTCGGTACACCCGAACAACGTGAGCAGTTCGCAAATGCATTCCTGAGCACTGAATTGCTTTGCTGCCAACTCTTTAGCGAACCCGGTGCGGGATCCGATCTTGCGGGCCTGTCAACCAAAGCGGTTCGTGACGGGGACGACTGGTTGATCACTGGACAAAAGATTTGGAGCTCCAACGCACAATTCTCCGAATACGGCTTCATCCTGGCTCGCACTAATCCTGATGCGGTGAAACAAGGTGGCATCACCGCATTTTTAGTACCCATGGATGCCCCTGGCGTCGAGATTCGACCCATCCGTCAGATGAGTGGCCCGGCCTCTTTCAACGAAGTGTGGTTTGACGAAACCCGTATTCCTGACTCAATGCGCATCGGTGATGTCGACGCAGGCTGGAAGGTTGCGCAGACCACCCTTGGCTTTGAACGAACATCATCGGGATCGGGGCATCGGCGAAAAGGCGGTACTGCATCGGATCTCGTTGCCCTCGCCCAACATTTAGGTTTGAGCTCGGACCCGGTGACGCGTCAGGAACTAGCAGACATCACGATCCGCACCAGGCTGCATGCAGCGATGGTGACCAAAGTTGCCCGAGCTACTGCATCCGGTGGGGATCCTGGTCCGGCTGGATCCCTAGGAAAACTAGTGGCATCAGACAATCTCGTGCGGATCGGAAACACAGCCGCGAACATGCTCGGATCCGCATTGGTCGCGGACACCGGTGAGTGGGGAGAGTTTGCCTGGGGTGAGCATGTTCTTGGCGCTCCCGGTTATCGCCTGGCAGGTGGTACCGACGAAGTGCAGCGCAATATTGTCGCCGAAAGAGTATTGGGACTTCCTGCTGAACATCGAACCGACAAGGCGCCATTTTCACAACTTGCAAAATCCTGATTGAGCTCTTACCAGTTGAGCAGATTGGCGAGGCGCTCGCGCTGAAATGAACCATCACCGAGAAACGCAGCGTCGTAGCGCGCCCTTCGGAAGTACAGGTGCGCCGTGTGTTCCCACGTGAAACCGATACCACCGTGTAGCTGAATTGCTTCGGCGGTCATCGCAATGTAAGAGTCAGATCCCCAGGACTTATTCATTGCGGCATCGACGGCAAGATCCTGCATGCCACCTGATGTCACCTTTTCAAGGCCTGATCGCAGCATTTCAACGAGCATAAGTGCATCTGCCATCCGGTGCTTTATGGCTTGGAAGCTGCCAATTTCGCGATTAAATTGGCGACGCACCTTTATGTAGTCGAGTGTCATATCAAAACAAGCCTGCGATCCGCCAAGTTGGTCTGCGGCAACAGCCATCAGTGTTATGTCAACGGCATGTGAGATTACGCCCTCACCATTTCCACCGGTGGTCAGTCGCACTGCCGGGGCGCTGTCGAAAGTGACGGTGGCCGATGGACGCGAGAAATCCAATGATGGCAAGGCGGTGACGTGTGCATCGGAAGCCTCAACAGCAAACACATCAATGCCCGAATCCGTGCGGGCTGCAACAACAAAAAAAGTTGCAGTGGCACCGAATGGCACGAATCGGACCGTTCCCGAAACTTTCCCACCATCACTAGTACATGAAATATCGCTGGAAGACCACAGGCCACGCGCATTGGTCACAGCGGGAGCAGCAATTTCACCTCCGGCAATTCGCTCAAGATATGGGGCTGCATTTTCATCACTCGCGGCCAAAACTTGGCCGCACAGAACAGTGCTGGTTATAAAGGGAACGGGCGCCAACGTGGCACCTAGTTCTTCTGCCACCGCCAAAATTTCGGCAAGGCCGCCCAAACCGCCCGCAGATTCAGGCAGGCCGACCGCAGAGAGCCCGATGTCCTGTGCGAGCAGTGACCACAGCGCGAGGTCC
>JBIIOS010000078.1:0-9055 GCA_044336805.1 Candidatus Nanopelagicales bacterium | reverse complement strand
TTGGTGGCAAACGCGCTGATCTCGGTGGAGACTTGTCCGGAGGGTTCTATGTCGAACCCACCGTTATGGAGGGCACGAACAACATGCGTATCTTCCAAGAGGAAATCTTCGGTCCCGTGCTCGCCGTGACAAAATTTGATGGTTTCCAAGAGGCAATGGAAATCGCCAATGACACGCTTTATGGATTGGGTTCGGGTGTATGGACCCGATACATGAACACGGCATACCGCGCTGGTCGAGAAATCCAAGCCGGTCGAGTGTGGACCAACTGCTATCACGCATATCCTGCGCATGCGGCATTCGGTGGCTACAAGTCATCAGGCATTGGCCGTGAAAACCACAAGATGATGCTGGATCACTATCAGCAGACAAAGAACCTCCTTGTCAGCTATTCCGAGAACAAGCTCGGATTCTTCTAGAGTAGCCCGGAGTGCGGGAGGCCCTCGGGTCTCCTGCACTCCACAACAAAGAAAGCGTGGGTAATTTATGTCTCTGACCTATACGGGGCTTCCACCGCGTATCGGTACAACAGAGGCTGCTAACGAATTGATTCGAAAACTCACCTCCAACAATGGTCCCTTAATGTTCCATCAATCCGGTGGTTGCTGCGATGGCTCCGCCCCCATGTGTTACACCGAGGGAGAGTTCAGGGTCGGTGGCTCCGACGTGTTGTTGGGCGAACTCGTCATTGATCAAATTGTTGAACCTATTCGAGTTTGGATTTCATTGGAGCAATTCGAATACTGGAAGCACACACACATAACTATTGATGCGGTTCCCGGCAGGGGTGGCGGTTTTTCCTTAGAAACTCCCGAAGGATTGCGCTTCATTATTCACTCCCGGATATTCGCGGATGAGGAGTGGGAAAGTCTCAAGAACGAAAAAGTTCTTCTGGGAAGTGGCACCTTCACAACTGTCTAGAGTTGGGACATGATCAACCCACCCGGAGCCTCACAGATCGGTGCCCGGTTGACAATCGCATTGCGAGACTCCAATGGGAACACACAAGAATTACTTGGTGTCCTGGAGAGTGAACAAACAATTCGTAAACGTGACGGTTCACTGGAGGACTTCGACCCTGACTTGATCACGCACTGGCGTGTGGTTACAGAAACAAATGCGAAAGCAGGTTTCGGCGCACCACTGAGCATGCGAATTCGTGAGCTTGAATCTGCATTCACGACCTCGTACCCATCCGACATAACCGATGAGTGCGGCAAGTGGCTTATACGAGCATCCAAGGACAACTCTCTCCAACGGAATTCTGTGTTACCCACCGGAGCCCGACCATTTGGTGAACCAGGAATGGAAATCGATGAAGCCATTCACAAAGTTGATGCGTTCTACCGAAGCTACGCGCTGCCTCCCGCTATAACCGTTCCCCTGCCGGCTTACACACAACTAGATGAATACCTCGAAACAAAAAGATGGTTGGTCGCAGCCGAATACAACTGCATGGTGATTGATACGAGTGATCTCCCACCATTGAACCGGCGCCAACAGGTCACTATCGAAACCTCCCAGAAGCCCACGACCGAATGGCTTTCGGTTCAAGGTCAGCAATTTGCAGACGTTGTGCGCCGATACCCGGCTAACTACATCTCAATTCTTACCGATGGTCATGCAGTTGCAAGCGGACGAATCGCCTTTAACGGCGGCTGGGGTGTTATCACTGACGTATTCGTCACAAACGAGCATCGCCGTCAAGGAGTTGGACGGTTGGTCATGCATGCGTTAGCAGACACCGCCCGCGAACAGGACTGCAGCAAACTCGCACTCCAAGTTAACTCCAACAACATTGCTGCGTTGCCACTTTGCCAATCGCTCGGCTTCAGACTCCATCACCGCGATCGGTGTCGCGTTTTACCTGCCAAGTAATTCCCTCGCTAAGAACCTTGCTGGCCTGATTCGGCAATTCGTTTGATTGCAGCGAGCGTTTTCGGGATCCCGTCGAGTGCCTGTTGGGTGCGATTAGCGATCTGAACGGCTGCCTGGTCCCCGTGCTTTTCCTCAAACATTTCAATTCCCTCGGGGAGAAATTCCCACATCTCGGTCAGAACCGTTCCGCCTTCTACTGGGGTAAGGGTGTATCCCCACCGCACAAATTTGCCTCCGACCACCCAGGCAAACTCCCGACCAGGATCAGCGACCACCACCACCGAACGGGTATCCCATGTTCTTTCCGGTAGCACGTTACGTCCGGTGAACCAGGCACCTACAGCACCAGCGCTCGCTTCGTTATCCCACCAGCATGACGTGCAGACTGGACTCCACTCACCCGTGCGGGCGATGTCAGAAACAATGTCATACAGCTCCTGTGCCGATGCATTGACCGTGACTGATTCCTGATACTTGTTGATGATTTTTTCACTCATGAATCTATCTTGGCAGATGCTTACCAGTTAGTTAACAGAATGCGACCGAACGGCAACCCGGAGTAAAGAATGACGATACTCATTCGATTGCGCGAGACCGCACACTAAACTGCTTTTTCCTAGGCCAGTTGTAACGTGGCGGTTCTTGAGAAGGAAGGCAGCTCGTGACATCACTCACAAACATGCAGGTCGTGCGTCGTACGACCACTGTGTTGGCCATCGTTGCAGCTATGGCGCTCATGTCACCAACAGCGGCGCCTGCACACGAAGGCTGGCAGTCAGATGAGGATCACCGATCTGCCGCTGCAAGGACCACCACGGCAGTACCTACTGCCAAGGCAGGTGATACGTGCAAAAAGAAAGGGCAAGTACTGGGAAAGCTCACCTGCAAGAAGGTCGGGGGAAAGCTGAAGTGGGCCACGACTTCCACCACCACTACCACCTCGACCAGTACCAGCACAGGGGATCTGCTCTGCCGCAATTCCACCTACACCAGTCAAGTGACTGGCTTTCGATGCACCACATCAACAATTTTATTCGGAGCCAACGGCCTTCCTGGCGGTTCAGCGCCCACCATGGTCGGGAACACTCACTGGCCAGAAGGTGATTCAGACGGATCAGTCAGTGGTCACTACATCTGGGCCAGCTGGGATCTTCTATTGCAACCCCCAGTGCTACGCCGAATTCTTTGAACCGACCGCAAAATTCCCCGGCGGGTCGGTATATCTCGAGAAGGTCACTCGCAACTGCCCCACTGGATTCAATTCCGGTAGCGTGCAGACCTTGGCTGCGTATGCCGGCCCCAATATCGGCAAACGTGGACCCGCAAGCGGCTGAAGTGCCACGACCCGAGCAGGTAATCGGTTTTCCAAGTAACCAATGTGACTCTGGAGCGGTCAAAGTAGATGCTGGCGCGCGACTGGGCGCGCCGGAACGGTTATTCAACAGTACCGTCCGTTAAATTGCGCGAATCACCATCACCGGAGAGCAATGGGCAATCCCATATGAAAGGATCATGTTATGAGTATTCAAGTTGGCGACACACTGCCAGAGGTGGAACTTCGAATGATGGTCGATGGCGCCCCGGCGACGGTGTCAAGTAATGAGATTCTTGGGTCCGGTCGGGTGGTGCTCTTCGCAGTACCGGGTGCCTTCACACCTGGCTGTTCCAAGGTTCACTTCCCCGGATACGTCGAGTTGGCGGAAAGTATTTCTGCGGCCGGAGTCGATTCGATTGCATGTATCTCAGTCAATGATGTCTTCGTGATGGATGCCTGGGGCCAGGCGCAAGGTTCCGGGGACATCGTGATGCTGGCCGATCCTGATGCGGATTTTGCCAAAGCGGTTGGTCTTGAGGTTGACGCATCTGGTTTTGGCTTGGGAGTTAGGTCTAAGCGTTACGCCCTCGTTTTGCAAGATGGTGTTGTCGAGGCCTTCCTGCCAGAAGAGGATGGCTTCAGTGTCATGGCTAGTACCGCAGCTTGCGTCTTAGCCGGACTGTAGTTCTGCACTTATTGTGAGATGAAATTTACGCACTAATTCTTTCAACTCACCGGATTGATCAACCGGCATTGAGCGGATTCACGCTTTTCACCTGAGTGAATATTTCAAAGTCTGAATCAGCCGTGAAGACAGTGCCTCCGTGCTCAATTGCCAGCGCGGCAATGTGCGCATCATTAAGAAGTTTGTGACGCTTGTGGTCAGCTTCACTTGTTTCCTCGGGAACACCTGTTGTCAGAAGCGTGCGAACTCGATGGAGGTGTCCCACCGTCGGATTCAGTGAGTTGACCTGCGGATAAGACAGCCATCCCTCCACGAGATCCAATCCTTGTTCCATGGTTAACGGGTTTTCGAAAAGAGAACCATTAGTGAGAATGCGAACACAGGCAAGCGCGGAAATCCATGGGATGCCGATGGGTTCATCTGCATTGAGCGCATTGCGCCACCAGACCGACGCTTTATCAAAGTTGGGGGAACCTTCATTGACAGCGTATAGCAAAATGTTGGTGTCAATAACTTTCATGACAGGCTCACATCAAGAACGCTCATTAGCTTGTGCACTGACACGTAGATACCGATCTACTTCATCATCTAAAATCATTTCCGAAGAGAGTGATGACTGCCTTATCTCTTGACCAAGGTTTACCGACCGTGGAACTACCTCACCCTCATGTACTGGCTCAATTGACCTTCTGAGACCTTTTCGAAGGAGGGCGTTCACCGTTTCCTTGAAACTCATGTCATGCTGATGTGCGTAGTTCTTCAGAGCCATGGCGACATCGTTGTCCAAAGTGAGAGTCGTTCGCATGTATGGACTATAACCTGTGGACATCAAAACATCAATCTATGATTCGGCTGGCGTTCGGTACCCTGATCAAGAGGATTCATCGGCATGTCCAAGCGGTGCAAACCCTCTTTTTGATGACCGCCTTTCACACATAAAAGCGAGCACTCCAATTCGAGATCACCTCCTAGAACGCACTGAGGTTACGCACGCGGTTATGCAATAGGTTTTGCACACACCCTCTGGCCCCGTAGCTCAGGGGATAGAGCGTCGGTTTCCTAAACCGTGCGTCGCATGTTCGAATCATGCCGGGGCCACTTGGCAGCAACGAGATGGCCTGTCATGCTGCCGCGCACTCCACTTCGGCAGGAACTTCCGCGGGCGGGTTGAAAGTGGCGGTAGCGATGAGCTTCCACTCGCCTTGATCATCCTGAAGGAATGTCAATAGGCGGGCATTTTTCTGCGTACCGAGTTCAGTCGACCCGGCAAACACGGTTCCCTCCGTGTCTACTCCCAAAGTCACAATAATGAGATCCCCGTCGCGCGTTACAACGAAATCTGAAAATTCGGCAGACTTCATTTGTCCTTTGACGTACTCAGCAGATGTGGTGTAGCCGGTACCCGCAGCAGACTGACCCTGCACCTCTGGATGCAGAAGGGGTGACCCATCCCCGGCTATCAATAAATCAAACCAGGTCCGTGCCAACTTCTCGCCAAGTTCGCGATCCTCGTTGCTGGTAGCGACTTCAGCCGAGTCCAACTCAATGGTCTCCTGATTACATACCGCTTGGATAGGAGTGTTGAAGTTGGCATGACTAACGATGAGCCATCGTCCTGCTTCCTCGTCCCAGCGCACAACGGTGAGGCGTGGTGCAAGATCTTTACTCATCACCATACTGGAATCAGGAACGGTGGCACCCGGTGTTCGAATTGCATAGCGGAGGACCTTGATGTCGTCCCGGGGCTCGGTTACAAAGACATCTGAAATCTCGAACTCGTCGATGTCACTCGGAATGTAACTATCTCTCGTGTAACGCTGGCCGGTTGCCCGTTGCAATTGAAACGCGGGGTCTAAGAATGGTTTGACTAATGCAGCACCAGCTGCCGCATCTTCCGCGGTCACCTCAACAGTTTCTGACGGACTACCAGTGAGTGAAAGTAGTTCGAACCAGGCATTTGCCAAGGACTCCCCGGTGGCGTTGCGGTCCTCGAATGCGACCGGGCCACTCGCGTCATTTGTGGTGTCACTCCCACAGGCAGTCAACAAGAGCGAAGAAACTGCGACTAAGACAAATGCTCGCTTGATACTCATGCTCTCATTCTACAACCGGTTCAGCGCTCAGTTGCTCGGCAACAACTACAGTAAAAAACGATATTTGTGAACTGCTTCGCAGCGATAGGACTCCCACCCTCACTGAATCTTCTGACCGAATTAGAGCACCATTGAGCCTCGTCCTTTCGTACTTACGATTGTGAATTTGGCTCGCTTCTGAAAGGCGATACGGGTTAGTGAGGGCCTAGCGGGTGACCAATCCCCGGCCATCAATGAATCAAAACCGGTCCGCACCAACGTCTCACCGAATTCGCGATCCTCATTGCTGGTAGCGACTTCACCCGAGTCCTTCTCAATAGCCTGCTGATTACACACCGATTGGATGCGAGACCACAAGCGCGAATGCAATACCCTGAAGCAATGTCTAGCCCTTTAGTGTTCGCGGATAAGCCCCCGAAGTCTCAACTTGTGTTGCTTGCTTTGGTTACCGGCGCGATTGTTTCCAATATCTCCCTGAGCGTGGCAAACGTCGCACTTCCTTCGATTGGACGCGACCTCAATGCAAGCCAAGACCAGCTGACTGCGGTTGCCAATGCCTTTGCATTAGGCCTTGCAGCAACCGTTTTGTATTTCGGCGCGATTGCTGACCGCTACGGTCGCAAGCTGATGTTCGTTCTCGGCGCCGTCCTGACGGTCCCGACCGCATTTCTTTCCGCGTTCGCTCCGAACGTCGAGATTCTTATTCTTGGTCGCTTCACGTCCGGACTTGCCGCGGCACTTCTTTTCCCCACGACACTGTCTTTGATCTCGAGTCTGTACCGCAATCACGCGAAAGTGACTGCGATTGCATTGTGGTCCGGTATCGGAGGCGGAGTAGCAGCAATTGGTCCCGTGATCGGTGGATGGCTGCTGGAATACTTTTGGTGGGGTTCAGTCTTTTTGATAGCAGTCCCGTTGGTGGTCGCAGCATTAATTATGGGGCTCATCTCACTGCCCTGGAAATGCGATGAAGAGCCCGGTGCTGTGGATCACCTCGGTGGCTTGCTTTCCATGCTGGGGGTTCTCGCACTTATTTCTGCGATTGTTTTGTCGGCCCAAGGAATCGACCCCACATTAATTGCTTTATTCGCCAGCTCGATCGTCCTTCTCGCCCTGTTCTTCTGGCGACAGGCAAAGGCGCCGCGGCCATTGGTGTATTTACCATTACTGAAAGCTCGAACTTTGTGGGTTGCATTTTTGTCCAGCGCAATTACTTTCGGTTCCCTCATTGGTGCCATGTTTATTGGCCAGCAGTTCACCCAGAATGTTTTGGGTTATACGGCACTTCAAGCAGCACTGGTTGTGGTTCCCAGCTCCATCTGCACCATAATTTTTGGATCTTTGGCGGGCAAGCTCGTCATCCAACTTGGTAGTCGATTCGCATTTGCCTGGGGGCTGGGTTCGGTGGCATTCGCATTCACAATCATGCTGCTTAAATGGAATTCCGACGCTTCGCTCGTATGGGTTTTTGCTGCCTACGCATTCGTTGGAATTGGCGTTGGTTTAGCGGCCACGCCCGCTTCTCGAGCATTAATGAGTTCGGTCCCCCCTGATCGAGCCGGTATGGGATCTGCATTTCTTGACCTAACTCGGGACTTCGGTGGTGCAGTGATTCAAGCCCTCATGGGTGCGCTACTCGCGGTCGCTTACGCGGGATCGATCAAGGCGCAGATTGCTGCTCTGCCTGCAAAAGAACAAGTAGCTGTCACCGGTGAATTAACAGATCAACTGACGTCTTCCTACTCGAGCGCTGTTGAGGTTTCCCAGGGTTACAGCAGTGCTGTGGCGAAGGAAATTATTGATGGCGCCGCCATGGCATTCACCGATGGAAAATCTGCCGCCATCGCAGTGGCACTTGGCCTCACCCTGATCGGTTTGACGGCATCTTTACTTTTCTTCCCTGGGAAAGAAAAGGAAGAGGCGTATTACAAAGAAGTTCTCGAGGGCGCTTCGACAAAGTAGTCCGCATTAATAATTTCAGACCAAGTCGCTCTCGAACCTGAGTAACCGGTGAGAACCGCGAAATAGGTGATCCCGACCGCGGCCACAATTAGTACTGCACCAAACACTTTCAACCAAAGAGGTCGGTTTCGGTTGAGGGGAACCCCTCGGGCAAAAAGCCAAAAAACGATTAACAGGGCAAGGAAAGCTACTGCAGCGAAGGGAAATATTTCACCATAATTGGCATGTTCTTCGGGCCGGCCTACGCGCTGCGCCAGTTGATTGCCGGAGATTTCTGCGATCACGCTTGCAATAACTCCGACCGTGGCCCCAATTACGGTGGCTGCTCCAAAAAGCCGTAATGCTTTTGGACGGGCTGCGATCAAAGTCGCGCCGATTGCTGAGAGTGGAATAAGCACAACGGCTAGATGCACGATGAGTACATGAACCGGCAAACCAGCAATCAAGTCAAACACAATGTGAAGCCTACCCTTAAGCAGATGCCTTTTCTTGAGGCAAAGTGCCTGAACACATTCCTACTTTGCTTGCAAGTTGGACACAAATACGGAACGCTGCTCATATGGGGGCCCTACTTGACCACGAGAATTCTTCAGCGAAAAACTCGACCAAACGTGGACGGCGCGCACTCTGGTTGGCGGTCGGCGCGGCGGTTATTTGGCTCGTGATCGGTAGTTGGGCTGGACCCTTAGCTGGCAGCCTGTCCGAGGTTCAAGAAAACGATGCCGCAACATTTCTTCCCGCCTCTTCGGAGTCCACTGTGGTTAGTGAAGAACAAGCCCTCTTTGCCGACAACCCCTCTATCCCAATCCTGACCGTGGTGACTCACGCAGATGGTTCCCCGCTCACAGAGGCCGATCGAGGTCCAATCACAGAGTTCCTCACCGGTATCCCAGATTTAACTTTGGTCGACGGCTCACGGGTGGGTACCTATTTGGACTCTGAGCAACTCATTCCCATTCCTTCCAAAGATGGAAAAGCTCTGCTCATCAATATTTCGGTCAATGGTGACCTCGGTGGTGAAAGAACGCAAGACGGTGAGTTCGTCTTCATTGAGATTACTAACCTGATTCGCGACTACGCGGTTACCTACGACACCCTGCAAATTAACATCACAGGACCGGG
>JBIIOS010000120.1:0-5416 GCA_044336805.1 Candidatus Nanopelagicales bacterium | reverse complement strand
ATTTTGCATTCAGCAGAAACATCGTTCCCGCAACACCGACAACATTGTTCGCACTACTTCGCGCGGTTTCCCTAGGTTGGCAAAACAGTGACATGGTGGAGCAAGCGGAAGAAATCTCACGCCTCTCCCAAGAGATGTATTCACGCCTTGACACGGTGCTCAGCCACTTCGCCAGTGTCGGTAAATCACTCGGCGCAGCCGTTGGCCACTACAACAGTGCTGTTGGATCCATTGAAACTCGGCTGCGCCCTACCGGTAGGGCACTTACCGACCTGGGGGTTCGCGGAGTAAAGAATGAGAGTGAACTTTCCGCGACTCCAAGCCTTGACGTGTTCGCATCCAACCTCTCGGAATCTGATTCGGTAACCTAATCCAGTGACTGATCAACCGGGCAGTGAATACGAGGCCCTCTTTCGCCCCGATCAACCTGCGCCGGAACCTGCGCCAATAGATGAGGCATCTCATCAAGTTGATCGCGCCGAAACTGGACGGGTGTTTAGAAGCCAAGGAGTCCAGGGCAACGAGGAAGCATTGCTCGCTCTTCCCACCGGTCGGATAAACAAATTGCGAACTCTCGAGCGGCTCGATACCCCCGCCCCTGATGACCACGCCGGTCAAGTCGGTCAGGTCAGGGAACAGCGGATCCCAATGGATGCGCCTACTCCCCGCGAAAAACGAACCCGTTCAGGTGGGCGCGGGGCAGTTTTCGGTTCCTTAAGCGCATTGTGGATTTACGGAATCACGATTGGCACAACCCTTATTGTCGGACTGCTCGACGTGCTCATTTTTGGTGGTGAACCTGGAGCACTCACAGGAATCGGGCTCCTTATAGTGTCCATCTTCGTTAGCCTGGCTGTCCGTTCACAAGATGATTCGCAAGCGATTTATGCCCCGGCAATTGCATTTTTTTTAATGGCGATAACAGTTGGTCAAATCAATGTAACGGACAGTTCACTCATCAATCGATTCGTGAGTGTGTTTTTCATCCTAGGAAACAACTGGTTCTGGGTGATTGGTTCCACCATAGTTGCTCTGGGCATTGTGGCCTTTCGCCGCAGATCCTTGCGGTAGAAACAACATTCATTTCATCAGGCAAAATTACTTGGCTGCCGCCGCTTTGATGTCGCGTCGTAATTCCGGGGGGAGCGCGAACATCAGTGTTTCTTCAGCGGTACTCACTTCTTCACAATCACTGAACCCTTGGTCGGCCAGCCAGTCAAGTACTTCATTTACCAGGAGTTCGGGTACCGAGGCTCCGCTTGTTAATCCAATCGTTGAAGCACCTTCGAGCCATTCAGTTTTCAATTCACGGAAACTGTCAACGCGGTAAGAAGTTTTTGCTCCCGCATCTAGTGCCACTTCTACGAGTCGAACTGAGTTTGATGAGTTTCCTGAACCCACAACAATGACGACATCACACTCAGGCGACATTGCTTTCACCGCTGTTTGACGATTTTGGGTTGCGTAGCAAATATCATCACTGGGCGGGCTAGCCATCTCAGGGAAGCGTTCCTTGAGAACGTTGACGGTTTGAATTGTTTCGTCAACTGACAGGGTCGTTTGGGAAAGCCAAATGAGTTTTTCTGGATTAGCAACTTCCAAATTACGTGCTTCTTCCGGGTTCTGCACCAAAGTTATTGAGTTAGGGGCTTCCCCCATCGTTCCTTCAACTTCTTCATGACCAGCGTGACCAATGAGAATGATGTCCAAGCCTTCATTGGAGAAGCGTTTGGCTTCGGCATGCACTTTGGTCACAAGTGGGCACGTTGCATCTATGGTCTTAAGTGAGCGTTCAGCGGCTTCGGCGTGCACACTCGGAGCTACACCGTGGGCCGAAAAAATGACCGTCGAACCCTCCGGAACAACATCAAGTTCATCGACAAAAATCACGCCTCTTTCTTGGAGAGACTCGACGACGTACTTATTATGAACAATCTCTTTACGAACATAAAGTGGGGCGCCGTATAGATCCAGCGCCTTCTCGACGGTGAGGATTGCGCGATCAACGCCAGCGCAATATCCCCGAGGGGCCGCCAAGAGAACCTTTTTTGTCGAAGCCATGCATCTATCGTAGGCATATCTCCCACTCCCCGCCTAGGCTGCACGGGTGGCGTTAGAGACTTCGGAGCAATCACCCGCACCCGTGCGCGTGATCTCCCAGTTGCTCCACGACTACATCAACCGGTTGAGCTCCATTTGGATTGAGGGGCAAGTAGCCGAGTATCGGGTTCGGCCGGGCGCCAGCGTGCAGTTCCTCACACTCCGAGACACGGATGCGCAGTTCTCACTCAAAGTAATGGTGAATTCGGCACTTATTGGCGCAATGGACCCACCCCTGGTTGAGGGTCAAAAAATAATTATTTACGGTCGGTGTGATTTTTGGACCAAACAGGGATCGTTACAAATAGTTGCCCGTGAGATTCGAGCTGTTGGCCTTGGCGAATTGCTGGCTCAGTTAGCAGCACTGAAAGAGAAGTTGGCGGCCGAGGGACTCTTTTCACCAGAGCGCAAGAAACTGCTCCCATTTCTTCCTAAACGAATAGGGCTCATCACGGGTCGACAAAGTGATGCGATGCACGACGTTCTCACAATCACGAAGGACCGATGGCCCGCCGCAGACTTTGAAATTCGAGAAGTTGCCGTACAAGGAGTTAACGCTGTCAGCGAAGTTACGGCTGCGCTCAAAGAGCTGGACCTTCTTGGACTTGATGTGATTGTGATTGCTCGGGGAGGTGGCAGCATGGAGGATTTACTGCCTTTTAGCAATGAAGCGCTGGTTCGAGCCGTCAGCTTGGCAACCACTCCGATCGTCAGCGCAATTGGACACGAGCAAGACACTCCCCTTTTAGATTTTGTTGCAGACCTGCGTGCATCCACACCAACGGATGCTGCAAAACGAATAGTCCCCTCCGTCATCGAAGAGCGCAAAAATCTTGCTGAACTTCGTGCACGAAACAGGCGCTCAATTTCCAACGCTTTGGACATGAGCCGCATAAAGTTGAATGAGGTCCGAAGCCGAATGACTCAGCGGTTAATGCATTTGGTTGACGCCGAATTGACCACGATCAAACACCTGCGTGCACAAATTCGTGCACTTTCCCCTGCAGCAACCCTCGAACGTGGCTACGCGATTGTTTCCGACAAGTCTGGAAAAATCGTTCGTGACGAATCACAAATCGCAGAAGGTGACGAAGTACTGATCAGAGTAAATATCGGTGAATTTAATGCAAACCGCACGAAACCCAAGAAATCAAGCCCAACAACTAAGGAATCCTGATGGCTAAAGCTGAAGAACCTGGATACGAGCAGGCGCGAGATGAGCTGGCAAGCATCGCTGCACAACTAGAGCGCGGTGGGCAAAGCCTTGAAGAATCCCTTGCGCTGTGGGAAAAAGGTGAAGTGTTGGCCCAGGTGTGTGAAAAATGGTTAAACGCCGCCAGCGAGCGGATTACCCCAGATCAGGGCTAGTTGTCAGTGAATTAACGGCAGCCTCAAGTTCAGGCAGTGTGACCGTGCCACTCACCACCGTTGTTACCTCGGGTGTCACTTTGACTAAAGCCCGCGAATCCGGTCCTTCAAAGACCAGCCAATTCTCATTCGAAATTGATTTCTCGCCCTCCCCGAAAATACCGGTGAGTTTGTTTTTCAAAAACTCTTCGTTAGTTGCCGAGGTTTGGGTGATTTCTAGGTATTCGTCCCCCGCAGTCACGTACCCCACATGCCACACGGGTTCATCCCGTGAATACTGCGTTGGCTCCCAACGAACACTGGTCGCTCGCAACCCTTCGATTTCAGGGACAACCACAGGGAAGTCGGCCTGCCCGCTGGCAAGTGAAAATTGTGGCAGGGGATCAACTTCTCGGATCGGATCCGGCGAGGGACGCCAGGTCAACAACATGATGAGGCCGATCACTCCAAGAACCACGGCGAGCGAGCGAACCATGTCCCCCACGGTTTGACGCATGCGGGCGTTGCGCTTTCCCGTTGGAACCGGCGTACTCACCCCCCAATAATGGATCATCAGTCATGTTTCGGCCCACTCAACACCGCTACGCTGACCCCATGAGCGGAGAACACACACAGCCGGCAGCAGTCCCAGAGCGAAATCTGGCTCTTGAATTAGTGCGCGCCACCGAGGCTGCGGCGATGGCCGCTGCCCGCTGGGTAGGTCGAGGTGACAAAAACGGGGCTGACGGTGCCGCGGTAAACGCCATGCGCACCATTGTTAGCGGAGTCTGCATGAACGGAATCGTGGTAATTGGTGAAGGGGAGAAAGATGAAGCCCCCATGCTGTTTAACGGTGAACAGATTGGTGACGGCAGCGGACCAGATGCTGACGTCGCGGTAGACCCTATTGATGGCACCACCCTGGCAGCAAAAGGTATGCCGAATGCCATTTCTGTTATTGCTGTTGCCGAACGCGGAACCATGTTTGATCCGAGTGCCGTCTTTTACATGAAAAAACTTGTTGTTGGACCTGAAGCTGCTGGGTCAATTGACATTGAGGCACCAACCGCATGGAACCTGCAACAAATTGCCAAAGCGAAAGGGGAAACAGTTTCCCAGTTGACCGTGTGTGTGCTGGACCGTCCGCGCCACGACGACTTGGTGCGCGAGATTAGAGAAGCTGGGGCTCGCATCAAATTCATTGTCGATGGGGATGTTGCGGGAGCCGTGATGGCCGCCCGACCCAATACCGGAATCGATGTATTGATGGGAATCGGTGGAACACCGGAAGGAATTATTGCCGCGTGCGCTATGACCGCACTCGGTGGTGAAATTCAATCAATACTGTGGCCCACCACCGATCAAGAGCGAGATAAAGCCATTAATGCTGGGCATGATCTCAAGAGAGTGCTTGGAACCCGCGATCTCGTCACCGGTGACAATAACTTTTTCTGCGCAACTGGCATCACCGACGGTGAATTACTCCAAGGTGTCCGTTATAGCCCACAAGGTCCAACAACCAATTCAATTGTCATGCGGAGCAAGAGCAAGACAATCCGTGAGATCAAGAGCGAACACCACTATGCGCCTGATTCGCAGTATTCAACGGTCGTCCTACCAGAGGGATTCTGAGCGAACCCGCCGCTTTCATGTGACGGGAATTCTTGGTGGCCTAGGGTGTTCCCGTGAGCGAATTCCTCTACACCGACCAACTGCCCCTGGGTCCGGACACCACCCAATACCGACTGCTAACGACGGAGGGTGTCAGTGTTGAGCGACTGGGTGACCACGAGTTTCTGCGGGTTGACTCCAGTGCATTAACTGCTTTGACTTTCGCCGCTATGCGCGACATCTCACACCTGCTTCGCACCGACCACCTTGCGCAACTAAAAAAGATTCTCGATGACCCCGAGGCCAGCCCTAACGACCGTTTTGTCGCACTCGACCTACTGAAAAACGCAAATATTTC
>JBIIOS010000178.1:0-3665 GCA_044336805.1 Candidatus Nanopelagicales bacterium | reverse complement strand
AACCTGCGCTATTCCCAGCTCTCACCCCTGAGCATGTGGGAAGAGCGCAACACTGGAACGAATCTGCCCGCTCAAATCGACATATTTTCCGATCCACACAAGAACCAGTCTTATGAATTCCTGTTCATGGCTAAAGGTGGTGGCAGTGCAAACAAGAGTTTCCTCTACCAGGAAACCGCAGCCCTGCTTAATCCCACTAAGTTCGCGTCTTTTCTTGATGAAAAACTTCGATCAATTGGAACAGCTGCATGCCCGCCCTATCACCTTGCAATCGTTGTGGGCGGAACAAGCGCGGAGTTCGCACTGAAAACAGCGAAACTCGCTTCAGCGCATTACCTGGACGGCCTTCCCGTTCACGGTTCACCCGATGGCCACGGGTACCGCGATTTGGAGATGGAACATGAAGTATTCCTACAAACACAAGAATTTGGAATAGGCGCCCAATTTGGTGGCAAGTATTTCTGCCACGATGTGCGCGTTATTCGATTGCCACGCCATGGAGCTTCATGCCCGGTTGCAATCGCCGTTTCCTGTTCAGCGGATCGTCAGGCTAAAGCAAAAATTACTCCTGAAGGAGTATTCCTCGAGCAACTTGAAACAGAACCTGCGCATTTCTTGCCCGAAATCGAGGACACGCACCTGGATGACACGACAGTGCACATCAATCTCAATGCGCCAATGAGCGAGGTCCGAAATCAGTTGAGCAAACTCCCTATTCGCACCCGCGTTTCACTCACCGGTTCGCTCGTTGTTGCTCGAGATCTCGCGCACGCGAGGATCAAGGCGATGCTTGATCGCGGGGACGCAATGCCGGACTACCTCAAGAATTACGCGGTCTACTACGCGGGTCCCGCAAAAACCCCAGCAGGGATGGCTTCAGGGTCATTCGGTCCAACGACCGCAGGTCGAATGGACTCCTATGTTGATCAATTCCAGAAAGCTGGGGGCTCCATGGTCATGTTGGCCAAAGGGAACCGCAGCAACGCCGTCACGCGCGCTTGCCAAGAAAACGGTGGGTTCTATTTAGGTTCAATCGGTGGTCCGGCAGCAAGACTTGCTCAAGACAATATAAAGAAAGTTGAAGTGCTGGACTTTCCCGAATTAGGCATGGAAGCTGTCTGGAAAATTGATGTCGTTGACTTCCCTGCATTCGTGGTGGTTGATGACAAAGGTAATGATTTCTTTGCCGAGACGCTACGACCGATTGCGACGAATATTCCCGTCGGTCCACCAAAATAACAAGGGAACAACTAAAAGCAGCGTCCCTTTCCTGCCCGCCAGTGACTCCTACCTTCACCTTTTTTCCAGACCGTCCAAAATGCGCGATCCTGCCAGTACCGATTCCACTTGTTCATCGGCGTTTTCCGCAGTTTTTGGATGAGGTCCACGCCCGCGTCGCCCATTTCTTTCCTAACTTCAGGTTGCATCATCCAGGTCACCCCGCGAGTGAGCGGTCTCGAGAATTGATAGGCGCCCCGGTAAGTGCCACCCCGGCCGGCTTTGTAGTGATGGTGGGATTCAATTTTCGAAAGACATTTGCGCAATTTTTCGCGTTTTGGCATGTACCACTTGCCCTGATAAAGACTCACTTCATAGCCAATCAGGTCACGCGATTTCTTAGAGCCAAATGCATGAGCTGTTTCCATCGCGATGCGAGCCTTTTCCCTCGCCGCCGCGTCCGCACCTGGGTCATTGCCTTCATCTCCGACCGGTATTGCCGGTTCTTCTCCGCCGGCAGCAGGGGCCGGGGGGGCCGGTACCGCGTCATTTGCGAAGGTGGAACCCGCAGGGAGAACCAGGGCCAGGGCGAGCGCCCCAAGCCCCACATTCCTGCCCAGCTTCGCGAATCTGTTCACAATAACCTTCCACGGAGTAATCAAACGATTCCCACCGTGCCTCAAAAACTGGCATTTGTCACCCTGGAATGGCGTGTTGTGGCACATTTTTTAGAACAAAAAGACTCAACTGTGACCCATATCACACTATGAACCTGGGTAGTCCTCGAGGAGCTCGGTGACAAGGGCGGCGATCTCCGAGCGTTCACTTCTGGTGAGGGTGACATGGGCGAATAGCGGATGGCCCTTCAGTTTCTCAACCACCGCAACTACCCCGTCAAATCGGCCAACTCGTAAATTGTCGCGCTGGGCAATGTCATGGGTCAAAACAACCCTCGAGTCTTTGCCAATACGCGAAAGTACCGTGAGCAGCACATTGCGCTCCAATGATTGGGCTTCCTCCACGATCACAAATGCGTCATGCAAACTGCGACCGCGAATATGCGTCAGTGGCAAAACCTCCAGCATCCCCCGATCCACGATCTCGTCAATGACATTCGCGGAAGTGATGGCCCCTAACGTGTCGAAAACAGCCTGACCCCACGGATTCATTTTTTCCGACTCTGACCCGGGAAGGTAGCCGAGTTCTTGACCGCCCACCGCGTAGAGGGGGCGAAATACGATCACTTTTTTGTGGGCTTGACGCTCCATCACCGATTCCAAACCGGCACATAGTGCAAGTGCGCTCTTTCCTGTGCCTGCCCGACCGCCCAGGGAGACAATTCCCACGCCAGGATCTAGCAAAATGTCGAGGGCTACCCGTTGCTCAGCGCTCCGCCCTCGAATACCGAATGCCTCACGATCCCCGCGCACCAATTTGAGGGTTTTGTCGGCGGTCACCCGAGCCAGTGCACTGCCACGATCAGAGAGGAGAACCAAGCCGCAATGACACGGGTAATCAAAGGCAACATCGTGTTCGAGAACTCCCTTCTCAAAAAGTTCGTCCAACTCATAATTTTCGACTTCGACTTCTGCCATTCCCGTATACCCGGATTCGAAAACTAATTCAGCTTTATATTCTTCCGCTGGAACTCCAACGGCACTGGCCTTGACCCTCATGGGTAAGTCCTTGCTCACCAAAACAACGTCAAGCCCTTCCAGGGTCAAATTTTTCGCTAGCGCCAAAATCCGAGTGTCGTTATCGCCGAGGCGCATGCCACTTGGCAGTACGTCCATATTGGAGTGGTTCAACTCAATGCGAACGCTTCCTCCATGGGTTCCGATCGGCAACGCGGCGTCAAGGCGCCCGTGCTCAATGCGAATGTCGTCTAGGAGCCGTAATGCATTGCGGGCAAAATAACCCAATTCCGGATGGCTGCGTTTAGCTTCCAGTTCAGTGACAACAACAATTGGAATGACAACATCATGTTCATCAAATCTCAGGATTGCCTTCGGGTCCGAGAGCAAAACTGAGGTGTCGATTACATATGTTTTGCGGGCTGGCACCGATTTGGGCACGTGATGGGCTCCTGTCTGCCCAGTTGGCTTTCGGGAGCCGGTCGGGCCTGCGAATTCTCCAACGCTAGGCCCGACTTCCTTAATTCATTTGGCGACACGCCGCCCCAAGAAGACAACAAAGCGAACAAAAGGTGGACAGTTTGCGCTCCTGCCGACCGGGTTCTTTAGACCCCGTAACGACGATTTCGTTCGGCATATGCGCGCACTGCACGCAAGAAATCAATGCGACGGAAATCTGGCCAAAATGCTTCACAGAAATAGAACTCAGAGTGAGCACTTTGCCACAGTAAAAACCCAGACAGTCTCTGTTCACCCGAAGTTCGAATCACGAGATCCGGGTCTGGCTGGCCTTTGGTGTACAGGTGCTCGGCA
>JBIIOS010000077.1:0-9127 GCA_044336805.1 Candidatus Nanopelagicales bacterium | reverse complement strand
CGGATAGACGTACAGGTTTGCTGCGGTAGAAGTGTGAATGAACTCGAGGTCGTCTAAGGCTGGAGCACCCGATGCAACAACGAACTCGTTGAACGCTGTCCACATTTCTCGGTGGGAGCGATCGTAGGCATCAAGGAAGGTCTGCCACTGGGAATCATCATCTTGCGCGTATCCGGAGAAAGTGGGCGCGATACGTGGCCCTCTCATTTCCAACGGGTTGCACGAGACGATGCGAACAAATGGGGCACCGGCGGTCATCAGTGCTGGGAAACACAAAACGTTGTCTTCAACGACAACATCGGGTTTCACGCGTTCAATGATTTGCTTGAGTTGTGGTTCGCAATACACCGCGCCATCAATTAATGCCTGCCAGGTTGGTTTGATAAAAGTTTCCAGTTGCTCAATAGTTGGCTTGCGAAACTCTGGTGCTGTTTCCTTGATGAACTCTTTCCAAAACGCACCAGGGTCCGCCTCGGTGTCGTCGGTGGATTCGGCTGGTGGAGCAAGATCAACCAGATCCTCTTCGAAGCCTAGGGCGGTGAGCTTGCCTGCCCATGAAGCTTCGGCGGCGAAAACCACCCGGTGACCGCGATCCAGGAGAACCTTGCCAATTCCAATGCACTGATTGGTAGGGCCGTACGCCGACTCTGGCATAAACAAAATGGTGAGCGGTCGGGTGGAGTTGTCGGTCATGGTGTGATTCCTTTGGAGTGGGTTCTTAACTTCGGGCTTGCTGGGAAAGAATATGGCCGGTTGCTAGTCGGGCGTAATCAAGGATTAACTCAACGGCAGTGTGGTAATCCAAGGTTGGGTGCTTAGCAATTATTCGGTAACCGTAGGCGTCTTCAAGGGCAACCAGGTTGCGCGCGATGGTGAGGGGATCCTGGGCGAGGTGAAACTCACCTTGGCTCACCCCCAGTTCAAGAATGCTTTGGTACATGCCGACTTGGCGGTCATAGAGGGAAGTGAGGAGCACGGCATAGATGGTGTTGCGAGCGGCCTCACCACCGAGGGAGCAGAGCAAGCGGACTTCTTCGTCTTCGGGGGTGCGGGGAACACCGAGTGAAATTGTGTGAATAAGGCGTTCGGTTGGATCGGCAATTGCGGCAATTACATTGAGGCGATCGTTATAGAAACGCTCCATGCCAGCGCGATTTGCCTCAACGAGGAGCTCTTCAATTCCGGTGTAGTGGTAGAGAATTGCGCTGGAGGTGACCCCCGCTGCTTCGGCGACCTGATTCAGGCGAACGGCGGAACCGTGCTCGGCGAGGGCTCGCTGGGCAGCAGAAATGAGGTCTGCTTTGCGTTCACTCGTCTTCGCCACCCCATGATCCTAGGAGTTTTCTTAACTTAAATTCAACAATTTGGACAATTCCATACAATTGGTGCTGGTTTTAGGGTTTAATAATCTGAACTGAGATTCAGTTTTTATCGAAGGAGAGCAGATGCGTCGTATTAATACTCAGCGCTCGGTCCGTCGGACCGGTGCAATCTTGGCCAGTGTCGCTTGCGCAGCACTGGTTTTGTCAGCGTGCGGGGGTAGCGATTCAACCGCCTCGGATCTCAATCCCGATGCTGACCTCACCCAACAATCCCTCACCGTTTCCAACTGGGCCGGTTACTACCCCGAGGACATGGCTGCCAGCTTTGAAGCAGCCCTAGGTTCACCCATGACAATTACCAACCACGCCACCAACGAAGAAATTATGGCCAAACTCACCGCGGGTGGGGACTCTGGCATTGACGTGGCATTCGTTTCGGGTCAATTCGCACAGGCACTCAATGAAGCCGGGTTGATTGAAACACTCAACACCGAATTCATCCCGAACCTGTCTAACCTCTACCCCGAAGCCCAAAACCTGGCTTACGATCCCGGCAACAAGTTCTCGGTCCCCTACGCATGGGGCACCACCGGTATCTGTTACCGCAGTGACCTGATCGAGGAACCCACCAGCTGGAACGCGATCCTTGAACCATCCGCTGACAGCAAGGGCAAGGTCACCGCTCTGGCGACCGAGCGTTGGCTCATGCTTCCAGCACAGAAGGCACTCGGCTTCTCTGCTAACACCACCGACGAAGCAGAGATGGAGCAGGTGAAAGCGAAGTTGATCGCCGCAAAGCCAAGCCTTCTCGCTTATGACGACACCACCTTCTACTCACGTCTGGTTTCCGGTGAAGCGAATGCTGTTGTTGCATGGGATGGCTGGTGCAACTACGGCACCGCAGAGAACCCTGATATCAAGTTCACGATTCCTTCTGAGGGCAGTGACCTGTGGGCAGACACCATGGTGATTCTGAAGACCTCAAAGAACAAGGAAGCTGCACACGCTTATATCAACTACATCTTGGATCCTGCAAACCATGCATGGGTTGCAGAAAACATTTTGTACAAGGTTCCCAATAAGGGAGCCATGGATGCTGTTGGTGCCGGCTTGGCAGCGACCTATCCCAACATGGGTATGACGCCCGCACAGTTGCTCGAAGGTGAGTCACTGGTTGATCTCGGTGAAGCAGGTCCGCTGTACACCAAGATTGCCACTGAGGTTACATCGAGTTAAACAGCACAATATGTCAATACCGACACCTACATCAGGGCGTGGCGCCACTAGGCGCCGCGCCCTGATCGGTCGTACGGTTTTTGCCGCACCTGGCTTGGTCTACATCACCATCTTTATGACCATACCGATCCTTTTGGTTTTGGTGTATTCGTTCTTTCAACGTGGTCGCTTCGGTGGGATTGTTTGGGAGTTCACCCTTGAGAACTACGTCCGTGCTTTTGAGCCCGTTTACCTTCAGGTATTTAGCAACTCTTTGGTAATTGCGGGGACGACCACGGTGTTGGCACTTCTGATTGGTTACCCGACGGCGTACGCGATTGCGAAACTTCCCAGCCGTTGGCGCACCGTCGCGCTCGTACTTGTTGTGCTTCCCTTCTGGACAAACTTCCTGATCCGCACTTACGCCTGGATCATCTTGCTTAACTCTGAAGGACCGATTAATTCATCACTGATGGACGTAGGAATTATCAGTGCTCCCATTGGTTTTCTCTACACCCCCGGCGCGGTGATCGTCGGATTGGTTTACGCCTATCTACCGCTCGTGATTCTTCCCGTTTATGCATCCATTGAACGACTTGACCGTCAACTGATAGAAGCCGCAGGGAATTTGGGTGCAAGTCGTGCGCGAGCCTTTTTTGATGTCACGCTCCCACTCACCCTGCCCGGTGTCATGATCGGTGCAATCTTTGTTTTTGTTCCCAGCCTGGGTAACTTTGTGATCCCTGAACTCCTTGGTGGAGGTAAGACCGTCATGGTGGGCAACTTGATCCGCGATCAATTCCTTGAGGCGCGTGACTGGCCCTTTGGCGCCGTGCTCGCACTATTTGTCATAACACTGCTTGTGGTTCTTTTTGCACTACAAGCAGCGATCTCACGGCGCATCAATGGAACCGGGAAGCGGGTGAGCAGCCGTGCATAAAATTGGTTGGCTCCGTGTGCCACTGGTTGCGACCTACGCATTCCTTTATATACCGATTGTCGTGCTGGTCGTTATGAGTTTTAACGCCAGCAAGAATCCGTTCACTTGGAGCGGGTTTAGTACCAAGTGGTACTCGTCACTGTTTGATAACGAGTTGATCCGACAAGGGTTTATCAACACCATGATCGTGGCAATTGGCGCCACAATCTTTGCCACCATTTTGGGCACTTTGCTCGCAATCGGTGTTGCCCGTTACTTCAGGTCCGCGGTTGTCGAGGCTTACAGCTTGGCCCCCGCGATCATCCCTGACTTGGTGTTGGCCATTGGGTTGCTCGCATTCTTCGCACTGATCGGTGTGACCCTGAGTCTTTTCTCGGTGTTGTTGGCGCACGTTGTGTTCGGTATGGCGTTCGTCTCAGCGGTTGTAATCGCGCGAATCGGGCAAACAGACTCCAGTCTTGAAGAGGCCAGTAGGGATTTGGGTGCAAGTGCGACCACCACGTTTTTCCGGATCACCCTTCCCAGTTTGGCTCCGGGGATCATTGCTGGTGCACTCCTGGTTTTCACACTCAGTCTTGACGAGTTTGTCGTTGCCTACTTCACCGATGGACCATCAACACCGACGTTACCGATTGTTATTTACTCCATGGTCCGTTTCGGCGTGACCCCGGAAATCAATGCACTAGCTGCCTTGCTGTTGCTTGTCAGTTTCACCATTGTGATCTCTGCTCAACGGATCACCCGACTAACGGATGCCGTATGACACTTGAAACACCACTGCTCTCAATCTCAGGCGTCAGCAAAGCCTATGGGGACGTTGTTGCCCTCGATGATGTCAGTTTTGATATCAGGCAGAACGAATTCTTTGCGTTGTTGGGTCCATCGGGTTGCGGCAAAACCACACTCCTTCGCTCAATCGCCGGATTCGAGGATCCCGATGCTGGGGCTATCACCATTCTCGGATCTGAGTCGACCACACCCATCAACCTTTTATCACTGCCACCCAATAAGCGTCCAGTGAACCTGATGTTCCAGTCCTATGCACTCTTCCCACACATGAATGTTCGCAAGAACATCATGTATGGCTTGCAGCGTGAAGGTTTGAGCAAGGAAGAAATCGCGCAGCGGGTTGATGAAGTACTGATCACAACCGGATTAACCGATAAAGCCGCGGTGCGACCTGCGCAACTATCCGGTGGTCAGCGCCAACGTGTCGCTCTTGCTCGCGCAATTGTTAAACGTCCGCGCCTACTGCTCCTTGACGAACCACTGTCAGCCCTTGACCGCAAAGTTCGTGCAGAGATGCAAATTGAGCTAAAGCGCCTGCAACATGAAGTGGGAATTACTTTCGTTGTGGTCACCCACGACCAAGAAGAAGCCATGAGCATGGCGGATCGAATCGCCGTTATGCATGAAGGGCGTGTTCAACAAATCGCTGACCCGGTGACCTTGTATGCGCAGCCCGCAAACGTGTTCGTCGCCGATTTCATTGGGAGTGGGTCGTTACTGCACGGAATCGCTACCCAAGGATCCTTCAGTGCCTACGGGTCCACTTTCCCCTGCCACAACCCCGACCAGATTGCAGGTAATGCAGTACTCGTCCTGCGCCCAGAGGAAGTCCGGATCACGGGCGCAACGACTGTTGATAACCCGCTCATGGTCGGCTCAATTATTGAGACACACTTCTACGGTGGTTCATCAAGCACCACGGTCCGCGTTGCTGGAGTGGATAACCCCATTGTTGCCAGTCACCCCGGTGCACCGCAATACACAGTTGGCGATCAGGTCGGCTTGTCATGGAACCCACAATCAGCGGTACTGCTCCAGGTTCAACCATGACGATTGCAACAAACACTGGACGCGCTCACAACCCTTCCGAGGATCTTGTTGATCGATCCCTCGCGGACACAACTCACGCTCCGTATTGGACAGATCAACCAGGTGCCCCAAGCCCGTGCATGCAATTACTCGCGAGTAAAGAATGCGACCTGGCAATCATCGGTGGTGGTTTCACTGGATTGTGGACCGCAATCTTGGCTAAGGAAGCAGATCCGCAGCGCGAAATCATTCTGCTTGAAGCTGAGACAATTGGATTCGGCGGTTCCGGTCGCAATGGTGGATTTATCTCTGGCTCGCTCACTCATGGTCTAGCGCACGGTGAAGCAATCTGGCCAAAGGAAATGAGCACTTTGGTGCGGCTGGGAAATGAGAACCTTCAGGCAATTGTTGACTTCACCAAGTCAGAGGGAATCGATGCTGATTTGCGTTTGGTGGGGAAAACCGCGGTAGCGCTTAATGAACACTCGGTGCAAGCACTGAAAGCAATGCATGAGCGGCATGCCCAATGGGGTGAGGACAGTGAACTACTCGACCGCGAACAGATGCAAGCCGATGTTGCTTCACCCACCTACCTCGCCGGATTACGGGTGCGCAGCGGAAGTGGCTTGATGGATCCCGCTCGACTTAGCTGGGGGCTCAAGCGTGCAGCGCTCGCTCGCGGGGTCCACATCTACGAAAACACCCCGGCATCATTTCTTTCCAATCAACGCGATGGCGGAATAGCGCTTCAGACTCCCCTTGCTTCGGTGCGAGCCCGTCAGGTTGTTATTGCCACCAATGGGTTCACGCCACTTCTTAAGCGGTTGCAGTACCGAATGCTGCCAATTTTTGACCACGTACTCGTCACTGAGCCACTCACTTCGCGCCAATTGACCGACATTGGCTGGTCACAGAATCAAGGCATGACCGATGTTGGTAATCAATTCCACTACTACCGGCGCACACCGGACAACCGCATCTTGTGGGGCGGTTACGACGCGATCTATTACCGCGGTAACCGCACCGACCGTGAGTTAGAGCTTCGTGATGCAAGCCACCGACTTCTTGCAAAACAATTCTTTACAACATTCCCGCAGTTGGAGGACCTTAGGTTCACCCACAAGTGGGCTGGCATCATTGATTCAACGAGTCGGTTCACTCCTGCGATCGGCACCGCCATGAACGGCAAGGTTGCCTACGCGGTTGGTTACACCGGGCTGGGAACGGCTTCCGCTCGATTTGGGGCCAACACAATGCTGGATCTATTAGCCAAACGGAAAACGGAACTGACCGAGTTGAAAATGGTGCGGCGTAAGCCGGTCCCATTCCCACCTGAGCCTCTGCGTTATCCGTTGGTGCAGTTCACACGTTCACAGCTTGTCCGCGAAGACCTCACGGGTAAACGAGGTGCCTGGCTTTCACTTCTTGATCGATTCGGTGTCGGATTCAATAGTTAGGAATAACGTGTCACAAGGCGTACATATCAACGGTCACACTCGCGATGGCAAAGGTCCCGTAGTTGAGTTGATCAACCCTGCAACGGGTGAGGTGTGTGACTCGATCACCACCGCGAGTACTGCCGACGTGAGCGAGGCTGTTGCAGCCGCCGTCGCTGCGCAACGCGAGTGGGCAGCACGCACACCCGGTGAGCGGGCCAAGGTGTTACTGACACTTGCCGATCTCATCGAAGCGGACGCGCAAGGGATTACTCGTCTCGAAGTTGATGAAACCGGTAAACCCCGTGCAGTATTCCAAGACGGCGAACTTCCCTTCGCCGCCGACAACTTGCGTTTCTTCGCTGGAGCCGGTCGTTCACTGGAAGGCACCGCAGCTGCAGAGCTGTCCACGGGTTACACGAGTCTGTTGATGCGTCAACCAATTGGAGTGGTGGGATCAATTACTCCGTGGAACTTCCCATTCATCATGGCGATCTGGAAAATTGGACCGGCATTAGCAACGGGCAATGCGGTTGTGCTCAAGCCAGCACCGGCAACACCGCGTAGTTCCATTCGTCTCGCAGAGTTGGCGATGCAAGCGGGTTTGCCAGCTGGATTGTTGAATGTGCTCAGCGGTGGCAATGACATTGGGGCAGCCATGGTGACCGATCCGGATATCCGGATGATTTCGCTTACCGGCTCAACAGCGGCTGGCGAGGCCGTGATGTCTGCTGCGGCGCCTCATGTGAAACGGCTTCACCTAGAGCTCGGTGGTAAAGCTCCGGCACTGGTTTTCCCCGATGCCGATCTAGAGCAGATGGCTCGCGCCCTCACACTCGGGGCAACCTACAACTCGGGCCAAGACTGCACGGCCGCAACTCGAATCTATGTGCACGCCTCGCGCTACCAAGACACTGTTGATGCGCTCGCGCACATGATGTCCACTGTTCGCGTGGGAGATCCGTGGGCGGACACCACCGATATTGGGCCATTGATTTCCCAAGTTCACCGAGACCGCGTTGATGGCTTTGTCCAGCGAGCCCGTGCAGCTGGTGCGCACATTGCTGCAGGGGGTGAACGCATTGATTCACCCGGTTTCTACTACCCACCCACCCTCATTTCCGGTGCCGCCCAGAACAGTGAAGTTGTTCAGGGTGAGATCTTTGGTCCTGTTCTCGTCGTTGTTCCCTTTGAATCAGAAGATGAAGGAATTCATTTAGCAAATGACTCGCGTTACGGACTCGCCAGTTCAGTGTGGACCAATGACGTTGCTCGAGCTTTACGGGTGAGTCAACGCATTGAAGCGGGTGTCACCTGGATCAACGACCATCTTCCAATTGCATCAGAAGCACCACACGGTGGTGTGAAGGGAAGTGGATTCGGTAAGGACATGAGCCACGAATCATTGTTGGAGTACACAACAACGCACCACATTATGATCAAACATTCTGAGCCCGTGAAACACGATTCATTCCGACCAGCCTGATCGGAAGTGGTGGCAACCGAAATCACCACCACCTAGCACGCATGCGGCTACTCCCGCATTACGTGAAACAGCCATCGGAACAATTCGCGAAACACAAGGCTTAGCACAACCATCCCAACCCGTGCTAAGGTTCGCTTTGTTGGTTCGAACCTATTAGTCAGACCCGGCCCTAGGGCCGGGTCTTTCCTTTTCAGCGCAGGATTTCTCATCCTTCACATCACCCCCTATCCCCTCGGAATTTCCCTGCAAACAACACAGGGATCGAGGACCTAGGTCAGGGACACAGGAATGACGCCGCACCAACACACTCACTTAGCATCACAACGCAAAAACAAGAACAAACTCACGCCAAGATGCAAAAAAATATCCGTGGACAATAATCAATGACACAGAGTGAATATCATTTTTGGAGTATGGTTCACCGATGAAGATAACTCGCCTCGTCCTCGCAACGCTCCTGTCCCTTGGTCTGGTATCCGCTGTTACGGTGAGTCCCGCCTCTGCTGCAGAGAAGCCAACTACGGTTCGCGTGTATCACCAAGCGGTAAGTCCGATCGCGGTGAGTGGAACCGGTATCGGTACCGTGCGGACGTTCTTCATCCCCATCTCGGTGGACGGCAAGTCAGCCGATGGCCAGTACTTGGCAGGAACGCTCACCACACTTGATCCGGCAATGCCAAATGGCCAGGAACTGCGCTCATCTAATCTCACTTACGTTTTCGGTGCTGAAAAAGATCAGATGGTCGTTGGCGGCGTTTCGCTATACCCACCAGCGGGAGCAACCATTGCAGCCGGGCAGAGCACCGTCCGGCCGGTAATCGGTGGATCAGGGAAATACTCCGGCGCCCGTGGACAGGTAGTTTCGACAAATATGGGTGCAAATGGTTGGACGCACGTATTTAAGGTCTGG
>JBIIOS010000075.1:0-9221 GCA_044336805.1 Candidatus Nanopelagicales bacterium | reverse complement strand
GAACAAAACCCCGAGGATCTTGATCCTGCTATCGAATTGGCGATGAACAACCCGGCACCCACAGTTTTATGCTCACACCGTCCGGTCCTTGACGCGATTTTAGACACCGTTGCCCGGTTGGGTGGAATATCTGAAACCGAGCGCACGGAGGGGATTTGGTCAACCAAACTCTCCCCAGGATCTTTCGTCGTGGTGCACCGAGCTTTTCATCTTGAAGGGTCAGTCAACGCGGTGAAAATTGTTGCGGCCGAGCACCATGAAGTCCCCGGGAATCAAGAAACCTGATTGGTTCGGGTAATTTAGTTTCATGCGAACAACCGCAGCGGTCGTGACCGTAGCTATTTCTGCAATATTCGCGCTTGCCGGCTGTTCAACAAACACATCTTCCAATGCGAATTCCTCAACGCCCGTTGCGCCCAGCACTAGCCCTTCAGCAAACACCTTAGACAACGCAATAGAGGCAACGCTCTCCCGTGGTACCGCCGTCCTGCGCATCACGATTGATTCAAACGATTCCCAAGTTACGGGATCTGGGACTTCCTCCCTGGGTAACAACCGTGGTGAAATTGCGTGGCTTGATCAGACATCAAATGAATCGTGGACCGATTTGATTGATTCGAAGGGTACGTACTCACTCGTGGATGGATCTTGGTTCCTCGCGCCCGATGGCACCCAGACACCCACTTCGGGAAATATCTCTCCACTGTCACATTTGGGTAGGCTCGCTTCCGAAAATAGTGACGAGCTCACGGGAACTCTCGCATTAACAATTGATTCGGGGATGAACCTCTCTGAAGAGGAAATCGTTGAACTCTCCAAGATCTGTGATATGAATCTGGAAGTTGCGATAGCGCTTGACTCAACGGGCTTAATCAACTCCATCGTTAAATCTTTTAACTGCGTGGGGAATGAGCGAGTGAGTGTCACTCAACTTTCCGACTTTGGTTCGCCAATCGAACTTTCAACGCCAGAAAATGTGTTCGAAGTTGACCCAAATCAGTAAAGAGCTACGTAACCAGTAGGTAACCGGTTCCCCGTTGTGAATTAGCACCGCTCACACGCAGGACACACAGACCACTTCGCACCAGCGTCACCTGAGAACCATTAATTGCGCAAATCCCACGAGATGAGGGGGATATTCGGACCCGCGGTTTTACCCCAGATTGCGTTGTGACGCCGGCCCACCGTGCAACAAGTCGCTGAGCGACCTTTGCCGGTGCAGTTCGTACCCCGTTGACAACGGTTGCTTCCACCGGTGTTGATGTCGCGCTCGAGCCCAGACTATTAATTGCTTGCACAACGACCGATAACACGGACCCAGCCCGTTGATCCGTGACCAGACACGGTGATGCAGCCGCTGCACACACCGGGGTTAACTCACCCGTTTGGCTCAGGAGGGAAACTTGGTAACCGCTAATGGCAAGACCACCGCTGTACGTTGGAGCGCTCCAACTCACCAAAACCCGCCCTTCTGGCCGAGGAGTAGCAGTAACGTTGACCGGCGGATTGGGGATTGATGTTTGTGGCGGAACATATTGATTAATCCACGGTAGAAATGTCGTGATTCGAGCGTATATTCCGGGAAAGTTCGCCAGCGCGCACTCGGTTCCCACACTTGTTAGTCCTGCCAAAACCACACCAGTTGCCGTACTCACGACGAGCGGACCCCCGCTATCACCCTGGCAGGCATCAACTCCCCCACCGACCTTGCCAGCGCAGATTTTGTCAAAACTTGTGAATGAACTTCCATAGGAGCCGCACGTATTCTCGCCTGGTCCACCGAGTATCGAAACATTTGCCGCTGATAACGAGTCACTGTATCCACCGCCAAAACTCGTACTTCCCCAGCCAGAGATCTGAGCAATAGTTCCTGCAGCCGGCCACGTCGCGGGGTCTTGGGTCAAGGGCAGCGCAATCGGCTGCACGGTAGTTGAGAAATTCAGCGGAGTAGCCAGTTGCAAAAGCGCTATATCGCCGTTGAATGTTGTCGAATTCCAAGATGGATTAATCGTGATTCCTGACACCGGTAAGGCATTTTGACTCGAGCGCCCACTCAGATTGGTAATTCCAACAAATGCTGAAATGTTACCTGGGGTTGAACCGGCTACACAGTGAGCAGCGGTCACCAACCAGGAAGCGCCAATTATGGAAGCGCCACATAATGTTGGATTACTTGAATTTCGAATTGCAAGACTCGCCTGCCACGGAGTTGATGAAATAGTGATCGGTGCGCCACCAACAATTCGAGGAGACATTCCCTGAACCGGAGTAATCAGACCTAGAGCAACGATTAATGCGGCCCCAACAGCACATAGGGCAGTAAATTTTCTCCGCACTGTGCGAATATACCTGCACACCGACAACGCGGATGACCGCCATGTGTCAATGTTATGAGTGGCCTAGGCTCTCACCGTGCGAGTTGCCCTGTTGTCAAAGGAGTGGTCTCCCCAGATTTATGGTGGTGCGGGTGTTCACGTGGACTATTTGGTCCCAGCTTTGGCTGCGCACATTGCTGTGGACGTGCACGCATTCGGTGAAAACTTCCCTGACGCGAGCGCCCACCCGACACCACAATTTCTCACTGGTGCCAATCCTGTTCTGGAGACACTCGGAGTGAACCTTGACATGGTCAACGTAATCTCCCAAAACCAGGTGGACCTTGTTCACTCACATACGTGGTACACGAACTTTGCCGGTCAGTGCGCCGCACTTCTGCTCGACATCCCACTGGTGATCACCGCCCATTCACTTGAACCATTACGACCTTGGAAACAAGAGCAGCTCGGAGGCGGTTACGCAATATCCTCGTGGGTTGAGAAGAGTGCTTACGAAAACGCCTCAGCAATTATTGCTGTATCAGCGGGAATGAAAGCCGATGTCCTAGGTTGCTATACCAATGTAGACCCAGAGAAAGTTCATGTGATTCACAACGGAATTGACACTGAGATCTACCGACCAGATCCCTCATTTGAAGCGGTCAACAAGTACGGCATCAACGCGCAAAAGCCGTACTCACTTTTCGTGGGCCGAATCACTCGGCAGAAGGGTCTAGCCCACCTATTAAATGCAGCCAAGAGTTTTGATCCGGACATACAGGTAGTCCTGTGTGCGTCAACACCTGACACGCCTGAGATTGCAGCTGAAGTACACGAGCGTGTGGGTGAACTCAAACAAATGCGTGGCAGTGAAAATGTCATTTGGATTCAGGGACGGGTCCCCCGTTCAGAGCTCATTTCATTACTCACCCACGCAAGTGTTTTCACCTGTCCTTCTATTTATGAACCTCAAGGAATTGTTAATTTGGAAGCCATGGCATGTGAAACCGCCGTGGTTGCGAGTGATGTCGGTGGAATCCCGGAAGTTGTCATTGATGGTGAGACTGGCGTTCTCGTTCATTACGACCAATTCGACCTCAAATCATTCGAGTCTCAGTTTGCCAAAGAGGTGAATCGCGTTGTCGCTGACAACGAACTGTCAAAGCGACTCGGAAGGGCTGGGCGCCAGAGAGCGGTCAAGGACTTTACTTGGGACGCGATCGCCGAATCAACAATTGATGTGTATCGGTCAGTGATCCGTTGAGCGACATGACCGAACCAATCCCCGGTATTCCGATCAAAAACACGGCACATCCATTTACCGGGTACGCCCTATACCTCTCCGCGGCCTTCCTATTCGCACTTAACGGCACTGTCTCAAAATCAATATTGCTGACTGGGATTGACCCCGCACGACTTTCTCAACTTCGGGTGACCGGTGCTTTCCTAGTGCTGCTGGTCTTTGTCGCCCTTCGAAACCCAACCGCCTTGCGCCTCTCCAAAAAAGAAATTCCGATGTTAATCGCCTATGGAATTCTTGGTATTGCCGGAACTCAGTACATGTACTTCGTCTCTCTCACCTACCTGCCGGTCAGTATTGCCCTGCTCATTGAATTCACCGCACCACTCATGATCGCTTTGTGGTTTCGATTCGCATGGAAAGAACCAACTAAAAAGAGCGTTTGGGTTGCTCTCGGTATGGCACTGGCCGGTCTGGCGCTTGTTGCTCAAGTCTGGCTCGGTTTCGCACTAAATGCGGTCGGAGTCTTGGCGGCCCTTGCAGCGGCCGTGTCACTGTCCATTTTCTATATTTTGGGTGACAAGCAATTGCGTGTAGCGAACCCGCGTGATCCCGTTTCTCTGACCATGTGGGGATTTGCCGCAGCCTCACTGTTCTGGCTGGTTACCCAACCCTGGTGGTCATTCCCGTGGGAGGCGCTTTCTGGGAACTCCGAACCACTCAGCGATGCGAATATCTCATTCCCGATTTGGGTTATGACCATTTCGATGATTTTATTGGGGACAGTCATCCCTTTCTCGCTGGCACTCACGTCAATGAAACACCTGCGCGCTTCCCAAGCGTCAACTGTTGGTCTCACTGAGCCACTGTTTGCCACCATCATCGCCTGGATTCTTCTGGGAGAGGCACTTTCAGCTACCCAAATAATTGGTGGGGCCTTGATTCTGCTCGGTGTTTTTATCGCCGAGCGGGCCCGTCTCACGACCTAGTTCATCGCTCTCCTTAGAGATAAAACTCATGTCAATGTCATAATGCACCGGTGAGTGAAAAGCGAGTACTAATTGTTGGTGGTGGACTTGGTGGCCTTCGAACTGCCGAAGCGTTACGCGCTAATGGCTTTATGGGAGAAATCGCAATTGTGGGTGACGAGGAATACCAGCCCTATAACCGACCACCACTTTCCAAAGAAGCGCTCAGTTCTGGACTATCGCACGATGAACTCAAATTCCGACAACGTGATTCAGTGGCTGACGTCACTTGGATTCTCGGCAGCGGGGTCGAGAAACTGGACACGGATGCCCGCGAAGTAACACTCGCTAATGGAATTACCGAAAAATTTGATGCACTCGTGGTCGCAACCGGTATCCGTCCACGGCTGCTCCCTATCCCTGGCCCAACGCAGGGACTGCACACCCTGAGAACCATTAACGATGCCCGATCGTTGAAAGAGGCAATTAGACCGGGTAGCAATGTGGTGATTATCGGCAGTGGATTTATCGGCTGTGAACTCGCAGCGACGGCAACCAAACTTGGCGCAACGGTGCACGTGGTCTCTCTCGATGATCAACCAATGATCATGCCCATGGGCGCTGAACTTGGCGGAGCAATGCGCAAACGCCATGAAGAGAAAGGTGTCACCTTTCATCTAGGTCGTACCGTTTCGCAGTTCAATGGTGAAACCCACATTGACAGCGTGACCCTTGACTCAGGTGAAACACTTCCAGCCGACGTCGTTGTAGAGGCAATCGGTTCCGTACCAAACACCGAATGGCTGAAAGACAACGGTCTCAATCTTGATAACGGAGTTCTCGTTGATTCCAATATGCGAGCCGTTGGATCAACCCTGCCCATCTACGCCGTAGGCGACGCGTCCAACCACCCGAACAAGCTGTATGGTGATAAAACTCGTCGCATTGAACATTGGAATATGCCAACCGAAACGGGGAAACGCGCTGGCGCCGCACTGGCAGCTGAACTCGCCGGATCCAAACTACCAACAGATGAGTTTTTCGCTCTCCCAGCATTCTGGTCTGACCAATACGAATTCCAATTGCAGTCCTATGGTTTACCCGGAGCCGCGAGCAGTAACAAAGTTGTCAGCGGAGACCTTGACGGACCTTGCATTGTTGAATACTTCAATAGCGATAACGAGCTCTGCGGTGTTATTGGAATTGACACGGTAAAAGAACTTATGCCCTACCGCAAACAATTTATGGAAATGAAATAGCGCGTGGGTGTGAACTTTCCGCAGGGCGGAGATCACAAACGCAGCACGACTGCAACAGGTCGGGCGATTTTCGCTGACTCGGTTCGCGAAATTGACCCGGCACTCTCAGCTCGAATTGAACATACAAAGGACTGGCGCAAGGGCTACATTGAACCGCTCCGCGAAATCGTGATCGCAGCCTCACAAACCCCTGATGCAGCGATTCAGATCTCACGTGCGGGACTTGAGTCGGCTCACCGGCGCTTTGTTTTCGCCCAATCGCACGGTGATATCCCCCTAGATTCAGCCATGGACGCACCAGCTCCTGCCATCGGATCCGTATCGGTTACCGGGCGAGCATCTCGCGAAGAGACACTCTCTATTGCCTACCGAGGACAGAGAATCTTCGGGAGTGACCTACGCCGGCAAATTGATAAATGGGTCCAAGATGGAATTGCAGAGCCAAGTTTCGGCGCGGCACTTCATCTGCTTATGGACAACCCCGACTGGCTCGACCTGTCCGGTACCGACATCGCGGTCCTTGGCGCAGGCGCAGAAATGGCTCCCACCCGATCCCTACTTCGGTGGGGTGCACGTATCCATGCCCTGGACTTGCCACGACCTGAGATTTGGCAACGACTCATTGATATCGCGCGAAATACTTCGGGCTCAATCCGGATTCCCATTAGTCAAGGTGCATCGGGCGCCATGCCGTTTGTCATCGGTGGGGCCGTGCACAGCGAAGACGACCAGGTTGTCGCCGCTGCAGGTGGTGTTGACCTCCTTGAACAACCGGGTGCGATTGCCAATTGGCTTAATGAAATTGAGAACCCATTTGTTCTCGGCAACTACACCTACGCCGATGGCCCCACACATGCAACATTGAGTATGAGTGTTGACGCGATCTTTAGAAAACTAGATTCCCAGCGCAAGGACATCACTCTTGCATTTCTGGCAACCCCTACAGATGTTTTCATGGTTCCCATGTCATGCGTTGATGAATCACGCAAACGTTGGGATACTCGGGGCATCAGTGGATTCTTTCAAGCACCGCTTCGCGCATTTGGTCAGTTTGAACCAAATTATCCCCGGACCTATCAAACAAAAAGTGGGGTTGAAGTCGGACTCAATGACTCACTGGTCCCCCAGCAAGGTCCCAACTATTTACTTGCTAAAAGAATTCAACGTTGGCGTGCACTTGCCGCTCGAGCTGATGGAATACCCGTCTCCCTCAATCTTGCCCCAGCAACCCGAACCCAATCAGTTGTGAAAAATCGAGCGCTAGCAGCTGCCTACGCTGGCGCCGGTAGGTTCGGTGTCGAAGTATTTGAACCGGCCACCTCAACAGCCCTGATGGCAGCACTTCTGGTCCACGATTTACGCAATCCGCTCTCAGCAGCAAATCCGAGCGCAACCCTGAGCAACCCAATGGATCTTTTTGTTGTTGGCGCTAATCACGGTGGCCTTTGGCGCACGGCCTATGCACCTCGATCAGTTCTCGGGGTTGCAGCGCTACTCGGCATGTTTGAGTCTCGGGCTTGACCCCTGGTTCTGGCCTGGGAAAACCCGCGTAACGGGGGGGTGTTACGCGGGTTTTTGATCAACTCGAGATTCTCAAGTGATGGCTTTAGTCTGCCCGAATAGTTTGCACTTCGCCACATTTATTACGAAGGTTGTGGATAGCAGCCCGACTAGTCTTGTGGTTGTGAACAGCGGCGAACTCAGTGTGATTTTGCTTGCCGGTGGGTCCAGTCGCCGAATGGGCAGCGATAAAGCCAAGATTGATTTTGGCGGCGGCACCTTGCTCACTTTCCAACTAGAACAAATCCCTAGTACATTCTCCGTGGTCGTAGTGGGTGAAACCATCGACACCAAACCAACAATCAACTGGCCCACAATCAACTGGACTCGTGAGAACCCACCGGGTTCGGGGCCAGTTGCTGCTCTTGCCTCTGGATTAGAACTAGTCAACACTCCCGCGATTGCGTTGATCGCAGTTGATGCACCATTCGCATTACCCCGCCTTCTCCGGTGCAAACTTGACCCGAAATCACCTGCATTGATTCCACGCGAACACGGTGGCAAGGTTCAGTACCTGGCCGGCCTGTACCGCAGTGAATCCCTTCGGCTTGCACTCAAGCAACTGGGCTCTCCTACAAATAAAAGCATGCGCGAACTAACAGCTCACCTCCCATCAATTGACTACCTTGAATTGGGAATAGAGGATGCCAGCGACTTTATGGATATTGATACCCCACAGGATTTGATGACCGCACGGGAGATTCTCCGCACGCACCGTAGAGTCAAGCCATGAATGAATGGCTGCAGGAAGTAATCAAGGCACTCAACCTCGGCGAGGTTACCCAGGGCGTGAGCGATTCAGACCTCAAGGCGATCCTCGACGGAGCGCGGCACGCGGCCCACCAGGTTGAGCGCCCCGCCGCCCCCGTAACCACCTACTTGATGGGGATGGCAGTCGCGCGCGGCGGCGACATACAAGAAATCTCAGATACGATCGAAGCCCTAGCAAAAACCTGGGCGCAGAAGGAAAGCTAGACACGTGGCAACAGATAACAGCGCTACGGACACCGAACACTCTTGGGATCAAGTACGCGAATTTGCATACTCATTTGCTCACAAAGGTCGAACAGAAGTCATATCACTTGATGCGGCCGACAAAAGAATCTGCGCCGAGAATCTAGTTGCGCTAACAAACCTTCCGTTTGCCAATTCAAGTTCAATGGACGGCTGGGCGGTCAACGGCAACGGTCCGTGGAAAATTGCCGATGCGCCACAACTTGAAAAAGGTCAAGCGAGCGTGACTACGACGGGCGCCGCACTCCCCATTGGCGCGCAAGCAATTCTCAGAACCGAGAACGGGGTCCTTACAGGTGATCACCTAAAAGCCGATACCGACAACAGTGCCAATACCGAAGACATTCGCATTGCGGGTGAAGAGTGCGCAATGGGTCAAGCTCTGTGTGCTCCGGGAGTCACCCTCAATCCGGCGCTCATCGGCTTACTCGCTGCGACCGGACATGATGAAATACAGGTTTTCGCGCAACCCTGCGTTCAAATAATTATTACCGGGGACGAATTACTCACAAGTGGACTGCCAACGCGAGAACATGTACGTGACTCACTTGGAATCCAAATCCCCATGTGGCTCAAACGCATGGGAGCGCATGTACTACCGGTGTTCCACATAGGAGACCAAGTAGAAGAAATTTCGGCAGCACTAATTGTTTCACCGGCTGACATCGTACTGACAACCGGCGGAACCGCGGCCAGTGCAAAAGATCACTTCGTCAGCGCCATTTCAATTGCAGGAGGCGAGGTTCACTTTGACGGCGTTGCGGTGCGACCGGGACACCCCATGAAATTTGCAGCGGTACCCAACCCGGCAGAGCAACGAATCCCGGTAGTGGGCCTGCCCGGAAACCCACTAGCCGCAATTGTT
>JBIIOS010000081.1:0-8917 GCA_044336805.1 Candidatus Nanopelagicales bacterium | reverse complement strand
GGGAGTGGCCACAAACACGTGAAGGGATAGGCGGTCCCTACGTACCGCTGACTTTGATGCCGCATGCGCCTTTAACTGTGTCGCCCGAGAACTTGGGTGAAATTGCTGCGCTCGCCCGCGCGCAAGGGGCAATTATCACCGTTCATGCGGCAGAAAATACGGCTGAGATTGACGACACCGTGAAAGCCCACGGTGAGCGGCCAATACAACTATTGGACGTAACCGGCATCCTCGATCTCAAACCTGTTCTTGCGCACGGGGTTCATCTGAATGAGTCTGAACGCCATCTCATTTCCGCCAAAGGCGGTTGTGTTGCCCATTGCCCAGGATCCAATATGAAATTAGCGAGCGGTGCGGCTGACATAGTTCAATATCGAGAAGATGGAATCACCGTTGGTCTTGGCTCGGACGGTACCTCTTCGAGTAATGACCTTGACATGTTCGCCGTAATGCGACTAGCCGCCAATCTTGCGCGATTGGTTCGCAATGATCCCGCAGCAATCCCTGCTTCGGAGATTGTTCGGGCGGCAACAATTGACGGAGCCAAGGCTCTAGGGATGTCAGAACGAATTGGCTCTTTGGAAGTGGGGAAGGAGGCCGACATCATTTCCATTAATTTGCGAGAGCCACACCTGATTCCCATTCGCGACCCGTTCACCACAATTGTTTATAGCGCTGGTCGAGCCGATGTTCGTCATGTTTTTGTCGCTGGTGAGCAAGTAATTGATAATCGGCGACCCACCAAAGTTGATCCCCAAGAAATCATGAGTTCAGCGCTTCGCCATGTTGGACACTTGTCACAATGAGTTTATGCTGAGCAACGTGTCTAATGGACCTAATGGAATCGTTCCTAAAAGAATAATGTTGGATTGCGATCCCGGTCATGACGACGCAATTGCCATTATGTTGGCAACTGCCAGCCCAGAAATAGAACTGGTTGGAGTTACAACTGTCGCAGGAAACTCCCTTCTCGAAAACACAACCCGCAATGCGCTGATTGTTTTAGACATGGTGAATCGCCCTGACATCCCGGTTCACTCGGGTAGGGCAGCCCCGCTTGTGCGCGAACTGCGCACCGCCGCATCAATGCACGGTGACGGTGGACTCGATGGACCAGTGCCAAATGCACCGACTCGAGCCGCGAATAGTGCCAATGCACTGGGTTACATCGAAAATATTTTGGAAAATGAACTCGAACCGATCACACTCGTGGCAACCGGACCACTGTCCAACATGGCTGATGTAGTTACCGAACTCGGACACCTGCACAACAAAATCGAGCAGATCGTATTCATGGGTGGGGCAATTGAATTAGGCAATTGGACTCCGGCCGCCGAATTCAATATTTTGGTTGACCCGGAAGCTGCCGAGATAGTGATGAACTCGGGGCTAAAACTCACCATGATCGGGCTCGAAGTTACCCACCAGGCGTGGCTTGATGACTCACATGCCCAAGCTCTACGCGGAAAAGGGGAGTGCGAAGATTTCGTTGCCGAGCTCCTTGACCATTTCGTGGGATTTCACCAACAAAGATTCGGCTGGCCGGGCGCACCCATTCACGACGCGGTGACCATCGCGCACCTTATTGACCCGTCACTCCTGACAACAATTGTCACAAATGTCACAGTGGAAACCAAGAGCGAGTTGACTCTGGGTAGAACCGTGGTTGATGTTTATGGTGTAACGGATCGTCCCGCAAACGTCACGGTCGGTACGGGCATAGATCGTGGCCGATTCGTTACCCTTTTAATGCAGCATCTGCTCAGTCTTTCGCCCAACTAGCACACTAGTATTGTTTGATGGCCCGAATAGATTCGGGAGCATAACCCGATTCACAAAATAACCCGGTTTTCAAGATCGGGTCGAATACGAGGAGATACATTGAGAACCAATCTAAAGATGGCTGGCGCGGTCCTTACCGTTGCCGCCCTCGCGCTGGCAGGTTGCAGTTCGAGTGATTCAACAGACACGGCTGCTACCGCAAGCGAGACAGCAGCAGCAACCGAGTCAGCATCCGAAGCACCAGTAGAGGCTCTTCCCGGTGCGGGAATGAAGGCTTGTGAAGTCACCGACGTTGGTGGCGTTGACGACAAGGGCTTCAACCAGAAGGCTTACAAGGGCGTAACAGATGCCGCTGATCAACTTGGTGTTGAGGCAATTGTTCTTGAGTCACAGGCTGAGACCGATTACGCTCCCAACCTGCAGTCATTTGTTGACCAGGGTTGCAGTGTCATCGTGACCGTCGGTTTCCTACTCGGTGACGCAACCAAGGAAGCGGCTAACGCCAATCCTGACATTCCTTTCACCATCGTTGACTATGCATACGCTGATGGCGACATCACCGCTAACAACGTTCTCGGTCAGGTATTCAACACCGACGAAGCCGCATTCCTTGCTGGCTACCTCGCTGCTGGTACAACCAAGTCCGGCAAGGTTGGCACATTTGGTGGCGTCAACATTCCACCAGTAACCGTCTTCATGGATGGTTTCTACTACGGCGTCCAGAAGTACAACGCTGACAACGGAACCAACGTTGAGGTTCTTGGTTGGGATCCAGCAGCACAGTCGGGTCTTTTCACCGAGAACTTTGAGTCACTTGATGACGGTCGTACATTCGCTCAGAACTTGGTCGATGAAGGCGCCGACATTGTGATGCCAGTTGCCGGACCGGTTGGTCTTGGTTCAGCAGCACTCGCAACGGAACTTGGAACTGACAAGCTCCTGATCATCGGTGTTGACAGCGATCAGTTCGAGTCAGACACCGCAAACGCTGGCGTCTACTTGACATCGGTGCTCAAGCAAATGGATGTCACGACATTCAATGCAATCAAGGCCGTCGTTGAGGGTACCTTTGCCGGTGGCGTAACCGTGGGAACATTGGAAAATGGTGGAGTTTCCCTCGCACCATTCCATGACCAAGACGGTGCGGTCTCAGCTGAGCTCAAGGCTGCGCTAGACACGATCAAGGCCGGTATCATTGACGGCTCGATCAGCGTCAAGGGTTAATCGAAAAAGGTTAATTCCGTAGTTCGAACGTGGTTGAGGGGTCTGAGAGATCAGGCCCCTCTTCCGTGTTTTGGCAGTAGAATCAAGTCGATCGTTAACACTTGAAACCCAACACAAGGAGTAGTGCGCCGTGGAATTGGAGTTGCGCGGAATCACCAAAGCTTTCCCGGGTGTCCTCGCCAATGACGATGTTTCCCTTACCGCGCGCTCTGGGCAAGTTCTGGCCTTAATTGGTGAGAATGGTGCGGGTAAAAGCACCTTGATGAATATCCTTTCCGGAATTTACCGCCCAGACTCGGGTGAGATTATTCTCAACGGAGTTGTGCAGAAATTTAACGATCCAGGTGAGGCGATCAAGGCTGGGATCGGGATGGTGCATCAACACTTTATGCTCGTTCCGGTTTTTACCGTTGCTGAAAACGTCGTTCTTGGTGTGGAGCCAACAGTTTTTGGAAATGTTCTCAACACTAAGAAGGCTAATCAAGAGGTCGAAGAGATCTCGCGGAAGTATGGCCTTGCCGTTGATCCAAAGGCAAAAGTTGAAGACCTGGCCGTCGGTATTCAACAGCGCGTTGAAATTATCAAGGTGCTCTTACGCGGAGCCAAAATTCTGGTCTTTGACGAGCCAACCGCAGTTCTCACCCCGCAGGAAGTGATTGAGTTCTTTGGCATCGTTGCTGAACTCAAATCGCGCGGGGCAACGATTATTTTCATTACCCATAAACTCAAAGAGGCCCTAGCAATCGCCGATGACATCACTGTTCTTCGGGGCGGAAAAGTCGTAGGTCACGCTGACCCAAAAACAGCAACGCAAGAGGAACTTGCATCCATGATGGTTGGTCGAGAGATTGACCTCACCGTGGATAAGACCCCGGCAAAGCCCGGTGCCCCCGTGCTGACCATGTCCTCGGTCACAATGACCGATGACTTTGGTCGCGATCTTTTGGACAATATCAACCTTGAGGTCAGAGCAGGTGAAATTGTCGGGGTGGCCGGTATTCAAGGTAACGGTCAAACCGAACTCATTGAAGCAATAACGGGACTTCTTCCCATCGCCAAAGGCTCGATAAAACTCAAGGACGTAGATATCACCGGGTTCAAGCCACGCCAGATTCACCGTGATGGTGTGGCCCACGTCCCCGAGGACCGTAACGAGATGGGCATGATCGGAAGTTTTACGGTCGCTGAAAATTTAGTGTTGGATTCTTACTATTCACAACCATATTCACGTGGAGTGCGCCTTCAGAGTTCGGCAATCGATGAAAGTGCGCGAACCCTCGTGAAGGACTATGACGTTCGCCCAGCGCACATTGAAAACATGGCCAGCGCCCTTTCCGGGGGTAACGCTCAAAAGATGATTGTGGCTCGCGAATTTAGCCGCGATGTGCCCCTGGTCCTTTGTGCTCAACCAACTCGCGGAATCGACGTTGGGTCAATTGAATACATCCACGAACAGATCGTGCGCAAGCGTGATGAAGGAATCGCCATTTTGGTTGTTTCAACAGAACTCGACGAAATCTTCGCTCTCTCTGATCGGATCGTCGTGATGTTCGACGGAAAAATTGTTGCAACCCTAAATGCATCAGAAACCAATCCAACCGAAGTAGGTCTTTACATGGCTGGGAAGAACTCATGAGTTCACAACTTGAACCACAAACCCGCGAGGACCTTGTTAATCCGAAAGATCGAAGTTTCACCCAGCGATTAGCGACCGCTGCGGATTGGCGTTCGGCAATTTTGATCCCGTTCCTTGCGGTTTTCAGCGCATTAGTCATTGGTTTGGTCATCATTATTCTCACGGGATCATCCTTCGCCGAGGCGATGAATGCATATCTTGCTCTCCTGCAGGGATCGGTGGGTTCACTTCGAGCAATTTCAGAGACGCTCACCGCAGCCACTCCACTTATTTTGGCGGGGCTCTCGGTTGCCCTGGCATTTCGTGCTGGATTGTTTAACATAGGTGGCGAAGGTCAAGCGTTAATTGGCGGAATGTTTGCCGTCTGGGTTGGGTTCTCAATTACGGGACTGCCCTTTTTCATTCACCTCCCACTTGCCATCATTGCCGGAATTGTGGGCGGCGCGATTTGGGGTTTTATTCCCGGTATTTTGAAAGCTAAGACCGGAGCCCATGAAGTAATCACCACGATTATGCTGAACTACATCGCCTTGCGTTTGGTGGATTTTTTACTGAAAACCAGCATTTTTCAGCGTGAAGGTCGAAATGACCCCGTGTCAAAAAACATTGAAGCAAGTGCTGAATACCCAACCTTGCTAACTGGAATTGATTCGGCAATGCGGGTACACGCTGGACTTTTTGTAGCCCTCGGGGCGGCCTTCCTCATCTACTGGTTGCTCTTTCGCACCACCATCGGTTTCGAGTTTCGGGCGGTGGGAGCAAATCCAAGTGCAGCCCGTTACGCCGGTATCTCAGTCACCAAGGTTTACGTATTGGTCATGCTCATTGCAGGTGCCCTTGCCGGTACCGCCGGCGCGGGCCAAGTTTTGGGAGTACTCGGCCGCACAACCCCGGGTTTCACCGCCGACCTTGGCTTTGACGGGATCGCGGTGGCACTACTAGGGCGTTCAAATCCGTGGGGTGTTGTTGCTGCCGCAATTCTTTTTGGTGGGCTGCGGGCCGGTGGCCAGCAAATGCAGGTGAGTGCCAACGTAGGAATTGACCTGATTTCAGTTATTCAAGCCCTCATCATTCTTTTTGTTGCAGCGCCGGCATTGATCTCGGCAATTTATCGGCTAAAAACTCCGGTGGCCTCTTCTCAGATCAGTAAGGGGTGGGGAGCATGAGCGATAACAGCGCAGAATTTGCACGAGCCCCTATCGAGAGTTATGAGAGCAAGGAATCAAAGTCCAATGTGCTCAGTAAGAGCAAGGTTCGGCGGGCAAAAATTCTTGGCATCATCATGTTGCTGCTCTCGGCCGTGGTCATGTTCGTTCTGGCTCCCGCATCCCAGGGGATTGCTACTTTTGGATTGAGTTTCCCTGATGACAAGTTCCAACTCGATGCACTCGCAATCCCCAGCACAGCTGCCCTCTACGTCCTCGCCATGGTCCTAGCGTTTCTGGGCGGAACGCAGTTTCTCAAAGGATTCCAACGCAAATCAACAATGATTCTGGGAATCTCGTTTGTTGTCTTCGTCATTTCGATCATGATTTGGGCAACAGCCGGTCAAGAGTTTTCGCTGATCAGCATGCTGGTCTCCACTATCGCGCGAACGACCCCGATTGCCCTCGGTGCACTTTCCGGAATTTTGTGCGAGCGCTCTGGAGTGGTCAACATTGGTATTGAGGGCATGCTTTTAGGTGGTGCATTTACCGGTGTTGTCATGGGTTCATTACTGGGTGGCTGGGTTGGTTTGATCGCTGCGACCATCACCGGTGGTGTACTTGCACTACTCCTCGCATTTCTCGCCATTAACTATCGAGTTGATCAAATAATTATCGGCGTAGTTATCAACCTCTTGGTGCTCGGTCTCACGTCATTTTTGACGTCACAAATTTTGGTTGAGCGCCCCGAATGGAATGATGCGCCGATCTTCCCGGCGATCAAGATCCCCATACTGGGGGATATTCCGATTATTGGTCCCATGTTTTTTGACCAAACAGTGATCGTTTACGCCATGTTTGGACTTGTTGCTCTCACCACTTTCTTACTTTTTCGCACCCGTTGGGGCCTGCGTACGCGATCCGTCGGGGAAAATCCGAAAGCAGCAGATTCCTTGGGCATCAGCGTCTCTAAGACTCGTTACCTTGCGGTGATTTACGGCGGCATGGTGGGTGGTTTCGCTGGAGCGTGGTTCACCATTGGCACGGTGGGTCGTTTCGACGAAGGGATGACCGGTGGAGCCGGTTTCATTGGCCTTGCCGCAATGATCTTTGGCGGATGGAACCCCGTCGGCGCGTTGGGTGCTGCGCTAATCTTCGGCTTCTCAGATTCACTTTCGCAGAAACTTGCGCTGATTAATACGTCAATTCCTACCGAGTTTTTAGCCATGACCCCATATTTGGTCACGATCGTTGTGGTGGCCGGTCTGGTAGGACGCGCTAGACCACCGGCCGCTGACGGCCAACCATTTGAGAAGCAGTAGACAAGGGTCATGACTACCTCAGATCAACAGTGGGACGCACTCACCCAGGCCGCAATTGGGATCATGAAACTGGCTTACGCGCCCTACTCAAAATTCAAGGTTGGGGTAGCGGGTTTAATGGATGACGGCCGGATTGTGGTGGGCTGCAATGTCGAAAATGCAAGCTACGGTGTTGGGCTTTGCGCCGAGTGCGGCATGGTTTCAGCGATCCACGCATCCGGTGGCGGAAAATTAGTGGCAATCACGTGTGTTGATCAACATGGTAATTCACTGATGCCGTGCGGGCGCTGCCGTCAACTGTTGTGGGAAAACGGAACACCCACAACCCAGATAACAACCCCCGAGGGAATCAAGACTCTGACAGAAATCTTGCCGCAAGCATTCGGCCCCGACGACCTGATTGCACGGAAGGAAACCCGTTAACCCATGGTTGAACCATTTTCAGCAGTCGACGTTATCATCGCCAAACGCCAGAAGCAGCAATTGTCCAAGCCTCAAATCGATTGGGTAATTGACGCTTACACCCGTGGCGCGGTAGCCGATGAACAGATGGCTGCGCTCGCAATGGCAATTTTGCTCAATGGAATGAACCAACAAGAAATTGTTCAATGGACTAACGCCATGATCAACAGTGGTGAGCGGATGGATTTCAGTGACGTCACGATTCCAACGGTGGACAAACACTCAACGGGTGGAGTCGGGGACAAGATCACCCTTCCCCTTGCCCCACTTGTTGCTGCATGCGGCGCCGCTGTCCCGCAACTCTCAGGTCGTGGCCTGGGTCACACCGGTGGCACATTGGACAAAATGGAAAGCATTAAAGGTTGGCGAGCAGACCTCACCAATGAAGAAATGCATACGATTCTTCGTGACGTCGGCGCCGTTATTTGCGCTGCAGGTCCCGGGCTTGCTCCCGCCGACAAAAAACTTTATGCGTTGCGTGATGTCACCGGGACCGTTGAAGCAATTCCCCTGATTGCCTCCAGCATTATGAGTAAGAAAATCGCGGAAGGTGCAAGTGGACTAATTCTTGATGTGAAAACCGGCAATGGCGCATTTATGTCTGATCCGGCAATGGCGCGTGAACTCGCTCAAACCATGGTCAACCTTGGCAAAGACGCCGGTGTAAACACTCGAGCGTTGATTACAGCTATGGATGTCCCCCTTGGTCTGGCTATCGGCAATGCTCTCGAAGTCCAAGAAAGCATTGAGGTTCTGCAGGGTGGTGGACCTGCCGATGTTCGTGAACTCACCCTCACCTTGGCAAGAGAGATGCTCGAGATTGTCGGCATATCGACGGATCCAGAGGAAAAACTCGACAATGGTCAAGCACTTGATACTTGGAAAGCTATGGTCGCTGCTCAAGGCGGCGACAATGACGCTCCACTTCCCACAGCGAAACATGAGCACACAATCACGGCCAGCAAAGACGGAACCGTTACCAGCATGAATGCACTTGCTGTGGGTATTGCCGCGTGGCGCCTGGGTGCAGGGCGGGCACGCAAGGAGGACCAGGTGAGCGCAGGTGCTGGAATCTTGCTGCACAAGAAACCTGGTGACCATGTCAGCATTGGTGAGCCGCTCCTCACAATGTTTACCGATGAAGAAGTTCGTTTCGAATTGGCGGAACAAGCACTCGCACAAGCTCCCATCACAATCGGTGAGCGCAGTGAAATCATGACCCAACTCCCACTCATTATTGAACGCATTAGCTGAAGGAGCACACATGCCTGAACTGGTACCAGCCCCCGTCCAAATCCCGGTTCCCGGTGGCAAAGTAATTGAGGAATATGCAGGTCACGTAGCAA
>JBIIOS010000005.1:0-33649 GCA_044336805.1 Candidatus Nanopelagicales bacterium | reverse complement strand
CGTGGTGGGGGACCTTGACCACGTCAACGTCGACCGAGGCCACTTGGCGCATGATTTCGGCTTGTGCTTCGCGCTCAATATCTCCAGTTAGCAAAATTCCGCGGCCTTGGATTGTCACGAGTACAACCACGCTGGCGTTGTTCGGCATGGATCCCTGCTGAATGAATCGAGCCGGCCACAGGACTTCCACTGCTATTTCCCCCAGTGTGTATACCTGACCGGCGATCACCTCAGATTGTGTGATGCCAGCCGGAATCTCACGCGAAACGTATTCGAATTGCTCAGCAGGCTCGTGGTAACCCGTAGCAATAATTCGTTGGACATTTCGCCCCTGTAACGCGCCCGCAATACCCCCTATGTGGTCCCGGTGGAAATGAGTGAGCACTATCGCTGATATTTCAGTGACCCCCAAATCCTTGAGACAGTTGTCGATCACCGTGTCTTCACCACCAACATCAAAAACCAGAACGCTGCCACTTCGATCCCGGACAACCAGTCCATCTCCTTGACCCACATCACACATAACCATTGACCACGAATTACCCGGCCAGTTATTCCATGGAGCAAATTGGGATCCCTGAACCAATAAGAAAAGCAGTAGCGCGACTCCCCCGCCAACCGCTATAAACGGCTTCGAGAAATACCATGCCAACGTCACAATTCCCACAACCAGCATCAGAGCCACAATTACCGCCAGCCCACTCAAGGCCGGCCAACCTGAAAAGAAATCGGCCAGCCCTGCGATCCACATGGCCGGCCAGGAACTCACCAGCGCCAAACCATGTGCAAGCTCGGGGCTCACCAACGAAACCATTGAACTCAGCAATCCCCCAACAGTTATGAACACCACCATGGGCATTGCCAAAATATTGGCTGGAACCGAACCAAGCCCAATCGGTGTTCCCATGGCGATGAGAACGGGCAAGGTCGCGATCTGTGCCGAAATTGTCAGCAAAGCGGCGACAAGGATTACTGGTGGAGTTCGCGTCAGATATGGCGTGCGCTGCGCATAATGAATCAAAATCGGGGTCAGTACAACGATTCCGGCTGTGGCACACACCGACAGTGCGAATCCCCATGAAATTCCCAAACTTGGATCAAGAATTAACAGGATAATGACCGCGGTCGACAAAATAGACGGTCCAGCGGTTCGGCCACCAACAAGAAATGCAATCACCACGATTGCTCCCATGGTCGCGGCTCGAACAACACTTGGTTGCGGTTGTACCAGAATCACATAGAAGCCCAATGCGCCAAGCGACAGCACAACGCGGCCAATAAGCCTTACCCCCGCGAACATGCTGACCAAAATCACCATGGCTAACACAATGGCGACATTTCCACCGGAAACCGCTGTTAAATGCGCCAAACCACTTAAGCGCATCTGGTCGCGAAGTTCACCGGGTAACGCTGATTCGTCACCGATTGCGAGCCCTGCAACAAGTGACCCGCCCCGTTCATCAACGCCATCTAGTGCGCGAGTGAGTCCTTCACGCATGGACTGGGCGAGTGAATCAACAAAGCCCGGACTGCTAATGACTTCAATACCACTGACCGAACTCACTCCCGCTGCGAAATTTCCGTACCGATAAGACTGACCCAGTTTTCCGGTGACAACAATCGATGATCCCGGTGGTGGCACAACAACCCCAGCCTCAACTTCAACCGTTACCGGTACATCCATTGAGTAGGCCACATCTGAAACCGTGATTGAGTCGGTCGCCAGAGCGAAAACTTGAATTTCCGGCGACTTCCACACTGCGGCAGTTGGTGTGGCCCGAGTTTGTGCTTGCGTACTGATCACGCCACTGATCTGAGCGATCGGTTTGTGATTGATCCACCCCGATAGTGGTTGACTTGTTTGGGCGCTGATCTGAAGAGCTGTGACACCACAACCAAGTAAGACAAAGAGCAGGAAGATCCCACGAATCCAAAACGCTTGGGAGCCGAACTCGGCGGGACGCCACATCCAAAAATATGCAACCGCTGCCCCCAGAATGATGCACCCCGCAAAAACAAGGACAAGTCCACCTTGTGCATGTGCGTTTCGAATAACTGGATCCGCATTCTTTCCGGTGAGAAAGAAAGTCGTTACTACACCAAGCCATAAACCAATAGCGGGGAAAACTAGGCGCAGATCCATGGGATTGAGCCGTTAAAGGGTGGCTATATCGCGGACACTGCCCATGATTGAGTCACCGATTCCCGAAACTTCTCCCAGCCCATCGATTGAAGTGAAAGGGCCATTTGCTTCGCGATAACTGACGATCCGCGCGGCGATAACAGGTCCGACACCGGGTAAGTCTTCTAACTCACTCACCGAGGCACTGTTGATGCTGATTCCACTGCCTGCGCCACTGGATGAACTCTCCCCCACCAAAATCTGTTCACCGTCGACAACCACACGCGCTAAGTTCACCGAATTCGCCGCGCTTTTTTTACTAACACCACCGGCCGCTTCAATCGCGTCAGCGATGCGAGCGCCTACGGGGAGCTGGTACAGCCCCGGGTTCTTGACCGAGCCGGTCACGTGAACAACAACTTTCATGGCTGAGCTTTCCGAATCCAAGACAAGTCCAGATTCAACTCCCGAAACAACTGGCTCGACCTGCGACGGTCGACCAATAAACCACAAGCCAAGCACCACAATAAGTATCGCTCCAACAATGAAAAACAGCGGACGGATACTGCGTCTCTCCCAATTACCGACTCGAAAGCGTGGCTCGGTTTTGGTTTGCGCTGACTTACCCAGTAACTCCGGTTCCACCGGACGCCCGCGAGAACCCCGACGTTTGGCGGGGGAAGCAATGAAATCTGTCTGAGGTGGTGCGAGTTTCCAATCTTGCAACGCAAGGTTAAGGCGATCTGAGGCTTTTGTGCTTGTGGTTTTTCGAGTTCCCAGCATGTACTCAAAATAGATTGAGCTAAGTGCATTGGAAAGCCGGATTTTCGGTCTGTGGATTGGCTGACGACCGAGAAAAACTCGGGACCCGTGACCCGGTAACACGCGCCTTCAGTACGAGGGCGCGGCCTACATGCTCTCAGATTGCCATTCGTAGGAGAACTTGCCGATCTTGAGGATCAAGGAGGTTTCCACGTTGGTGATTCCTGGGATAGCACCAAGCCCATCCAGCGTAAACCTCAGCAAATGCTCATTGTCAGAAAAGAATGCTTCGATGATGACGTCGAATCGACCCGTTGAGAAGCCGCAGTAACGGACCTCGCGGAGCGCCGCAACACGCTCACCAACCTCCTTCATCGCCGAAAGTTCGACAGAAAGCCCAAGAATGGCGGAGACGTTGTAGCCCGCCAATTTCGGAGTGGGGACCGCAACTATTTCAATGAGGCCCTCGGACAAAAGGTTAGCAATTCGCTTGCGAATGGTTGTTTCGGTCACTCCAAGTTTGCGAGCAATTTCTACGTTGGATTCCCGACCATCAAGCCTCAGGTGCTTTAAAATCCCACGATCGGTAGAGTCAATGGCGTACTCCTCTTTGTTCTTGGAACCTGTCAGATTGTCGTCCGCACGAGTAGCCATAATTTGCAGTCTATCGCCCAAGTGACGGGTGAGCCTTCTTTCAACAATGTGAATGAAGGCTCACTCGCCGCCTCATGACAACTCAGTAAACCTTTGTTTCCGTCAACTGCCGGTATTGCTCCGGATCGGTCTTCCTGATGGATAGCGTCCGGACCACACCAATGAGAAATACGAGAGGAAGGATTGCGAGAAGAACGTAGTTGATTGCTCCCGTCTGGCCCGTGAAATAGTCAAAATTGGAGATGATGAGCCAAGACGAAACCGTCAAGGCGATCGCACTGAGCAAGGGAGCAACGAGCGTGCTCCATTTGCTAAGCCCATGCCGTCGATCGTGGAAGTTGAAGTAAACAACGATCGCCGCTGCACAGAGCGCCTGCAAGATGATGATCGCAATTACTCCGGGGGCCACACCTAGCAAAAACACTTGAAGATATGGATCGGCCTGCAGCACTGCGAAGAGACCAATAAGAACCAGCGAAATAACAGTCATAACGCTGCTCGCAAAATATGGGGATTCGTGCACGGGATGAGGCTTCGCGAGCACGGAGGGCAGCATTTTTTCGCGGCCTAAAGCAAACATGTAGCGGCTGGCCGTGTTGTGAAATGCAAGGACGGATGCAAAGGCGCTTGTTACCAGCAATAGCTCCATGACCGTGACTGCGGGACTACCCACGTACTGTTCCATGGCCGCAAAAATGAGGCCAACGGGGTCAGCAGTGGCGACATCGGTGATCTGCGTCTTTCCGAAAGCAACGACAATTACCCATGCCATAAATGTATAGAAGATGGTGAGGAATCCAACAGCTAGATACACAGCTTTGGGGAGGGTCTTCGCTGGGTCTCGCGCCTCCTCAGAGTAAATGGTGGTGGACTCGAAGCCGATAAAGGCTCCAAACGTAATCGCGAACATGGCCCCGGCTCCCGCACCGGCGAAGATTGAATTGGGCTGGAACCCGGAAAAGTCGTAGCCTTCAGGTCCACCTTGGATAAGTACTGGAACGGCAAGCACCAGCAGTACCACAGTCTCAGTCAGGAGGGCTGCACCCAAGACCTTCGCGCTCAATGAGATTTGACGATGCCCAAGAAACCAAACAATCGCAATCGCGAGGAGTGACAGCGTCCACCAGGGAACATCAATACCGAAAATACTCTTCAGCGGCCCGACTGCGAATGCGCCCACCGCACCATATTGACCAATAGTGATGACGACATAGGCCATAACTGCCATGTAAGCGGCCCCGCCACCGATCGGCTTGCCAATCCCCCGTCCGATGTAGGGATAAAAGGCACCTGAGTTTGGAATTCGAAGTGCCATACGTGTCAGTCCTACGGCAAAGAGAAGTAGGACCAGGCCCGCAACCAACTGAGCGCCGACAGCTCCCGTCCCACCAATCATGAATGCAATCGGTAGGAAGCCGGCCACCACAAGCAACGGACCAGCCGCGGCGACCGTGAAAAACGCAATTTCAAACGGACCCATGTTTCCGCGGATCCTGCCTTTGCTCGGGGCTCCTGCTTGTTCGTTGTCTATCGTGCTCTCTGACATAGGGTTCTCCTTTTTTTAGTGACTTATATTGCTTTGGGTTGCCGTGCCTTTCTACATTGGTGTGTCATTTACCGTGCGCTCCTCGGTATGCATTTGCAGCAGCTTGAAAGACGTCCAAGTGTGGGCGTAATATCCCTGCACCGATCTGACCTCCGTCCCGTCCAGCAAGACCGCCGTCGATCACGGGCATCACCTGGGTATCGAGCACCTTCATCACATCGATGCCCACCGGTGAACCACGGAAATCGAAGGGTGGAAGTAAGAAGTCCGGATGCTCGCCCAAAGTGATCCCATACATTGCCTCGTTCGCCGCAATCATGGCGGCATAGGTCCCGCCCTGATATGCCTGCAACGACGGCGCACATGCCATGGCGAAGCCTCCAAGGCCCACAACCTCCGTGAAGCAACTCTCACCTCCGATCCACTCGGCATCCTGCGGTCCGAAGTTGTCGAAGAATCGGCCATCAAGATTTGGATGCTCGCCACTGAACCATTCATCACCGAGGCCGCTTACCCGGATGGAGAAACTTTGACAGTTCAAGGCCATGCCGGTCACCATGCTGCTGTGCTCAATACCGTGAGCTGCATCGGCCATGGCCTTCGCCGCTGCCATTCCTACCCGCAGGAATGCGTAATCATTCTCCTGGAAAAAGGTGAAGACCTGTTCCACTTCGCTCGACCCACCGTGCGCGGCCAATTCCATGAGTCCGGGTCGTAGTTCCCGCTCGAGCAATAGCGTCCCTGCAGTATTCCGGCTGTGCAGTTCGTCACCCATACGTAGTGCACGGGCTAATAAAGGCTTCAGTGGGATCGGACCGGTGATTGCAAGCGCTCGGGACAAAACGGGTCCCATTACTTCTTCGAGCCACTTAAGCCCTTTCGCCACATCACCGTCGTACGAGCCGTAATTGAGTCGATACCGACTCTTACCCTCATATAGGTTGCAGAAAGACCGTCCGCCGTGTTGCCGATCTTCGACAACTAGGACGGGCATAGACGCCGTGTAGATACCGGCAACAGAGCCTATGCAGGAGTGTTGCTGTGTGCTCCGAACTCGGATTTCGCCTCGATTTAGTGCATCTTCTGCCTCAGTTAGATCCTGGGCCAAGCCTTCATAGACGGCCGCGTACATCACAGCTCGCCGTTGTCCACCCGTGTACTCTGGCCAAGTAAGGGGAGCTCCCGATGTAAGAATCGTCGCACGTGTCATGCCCGGAACGACCGAAATCGCTGGCGCGACATCGACTAGATGCGGATCAGCGGTGACCATGCGCGTTAACGCAATGACGTTCGCTTCATCTCGTGCGAGATTCTCAGGCACCATAGATGATCGGTTCCTTCCTTAATGAGAGTGATGCACACATCAGATTTGCTGGAGATACTTATCAAGTTCCCACGTCGTAACGATTGTCCGAAATTCGTGAGCCTCCTTTCGCTTGTAGTCCAAATATGTTGCGTGAAAGTCCTCACCAAACGTCCTTTTCGCGAGGTCATCGATCTCGAACGAATCTAATGCTTCATCCAGGGTCTTTGGAAGTGAAATATCTCCGTACGGGGCAAGATCCTCATCTGAGAGTTTGTACATATCTGCGTTGATCGGCTTTCCGGGATCCAGTTTGCGTTCGATGCCATCTAGCCCTGCCGCGAGAACCATGCCGATTCCAAGGTAGTAGTTGACCGAGGCGTCTGCTGTCCGTACCTCGAGACAGTGCCGGTTCACCGGCATCCGACACATGAGTGTCCTATTGTTTTCTCCCCACGCCCGATATACCGGAGCCCATGAGATCTCATCCATGAATCCTTTACTTATGAAGCGCTTATAGGAGTTGACGAGCGGCGAGGTGACAGCCGCAATCGCACCTGCGTGCGCCAACACACCCGCGGTGAAACTCCTCGCGAGATCGCTGTATCCCCCTCCCGTCTCGGCCTCGAACAGGTTTTGACCCGAAGAACTATCGGCGATGCTGATGTTGATGTGAGACGCCGATCCAAAATCATCCTGGAAGGGTTTCGGCATGAACGTCGCGATACAACCAACCTCACGGGCACAATGCTTTGCCATAAGACGGAAAAGCACCATCCGATCAGCCATGGTGAGTGCATCCGTGTAATCGAAATTGAACTCATATTGACCATCCCCGCCCTCATGGTCAAATGAGTAGAGTCCCCATCCCAGTTCCTTCATGTAGCGTGCCATTGGGGCGAGGAAAGGTTCAGCCAACATGGTGGCCTCAAGGTCGTAGCCCCGTGTCGGGATACTCAACCTGTCGTCGATGACCAGCGGCTCCCATCCGCGATCGGTCTCACGAACCACATAGAACTCGGGTTCAATACCAACGTTGGCAACAAAGCCGAGATCCCTTGCCCTCGCCACCTGTCGCTGCAACAAGTTTCGCGAGTCCTGCGAGTACAACTCCCCATTGAGGCGAAGCTGGGTCGGCGCAACCGCGAACTCCCGCTTCCAAGGAAGGATCGTTAGTTGATCAAGATCCGGGAATCCTGCACACTCGTCTTCGTGCGGACCCAAATCCCCCATGCCCTCCAGCGCACCCACCGTGTACAACTCTGAGCCCTTAGCCATGGATGGGAGCGAGTCAACTGGGACACACTTGCTCTTCGGGATGCCGTGGATGTCCACGTAGTAACCGAAGATGAACTCAACGCCCTGAGCAATCAAGTCTTGTGTCAACTTTTCAACGTCAGTGGGCACTGGGTCTCCTCAAATTTTAGGTTAACAGGTGGAAAACAGTCGAAAGATACAATAAAAAAATCCTGTAAACAGTCGTTTTCAACTTTTTTTTGTGTATTTAGTCGATATTCGATCTTCGTGAACCGAGGAGTTACTGCTCCAGCACGACGAAATCAAGCCTTCAGTCAGAGCCTAGATTCCGCCAAGCGCGGCTCGCAGTGCTGGAATGAGTCAATCAGGCTTGCTTGGTAACAATGACCCCGACAAGGCCGGGACCAGCGTGTACTCCAATTACTGGACTCACTTCACTGATTAACAATTCACTGCCGGGTAGTTCGTCTGCGATCCTGCGTGCACACTGATCAACCAGGCTTCGATCGCCAAAATACTGAAGCCCAATGAGTGCACGTTCATATTCACGCGCAGAACTCACTGCAAGGCGAACTAGTTCGGTTAGTGCTTTGGCCTGGGTGCGAACCTTTTCTTTTAACACCACCTGACCGTCAACTAGTGTCATGATCGGTTTCACCGACAACGCAGTTCCCAGCAGCGCGCTGGTCGCGCTGATGCGTCCACCACGCTTCAAGTATTCCAAGCTATTGACATAGAAAAATACTTTCGAGGACTCAATCCCCTTGTCCAGAACTTCACGAACGCGAGCAACGTTCGCACCACTTTGTGCCGCCCGTGCCGCGTTGAGTACCGGAAACCCCAGCCCCAAGCCAATACTCAAAGAGTCACATACGCTGACCGATATTCGGCTTGAGCGTGCTGCAAGGAGCGCAGACTCAAAAGTTCCCGACAGCTTGGATGACAAAGTGGCTACCACCGCATGTTCACAGCCTTCACTTGCTAACGACTCGAACTCTTTGGTGAATGCCTCTGGCATTGAACGAGAGGTTGTTACTTTCACTCCATCACGCACAGCTTGGGCAATATCTATGGAATCACCCTCGGGTAAAACAACACCGTCCACGATCACGTCAACGGGGACCACACGAATGCCCAGTTGGGCAGCCAATTCCACAGGTATTCCAGAACTGTTGTCGGTTACCAACGCCACCTGTCCCATAACAGCGCCCCGACTATTTAAGAACAATATTGACGAGTTTGGGGGCTCGGACAACCACCATGCGAATTTCTTGGCCCTTTAGGGCATCAATAATTTCTGTTGACGCCATCGCGAGTGCTTCCAATTCAGCCTGGGAAATATCGGGACTCACCTGAAGTTTGTCTCTGATCTTTCCACCAATTTGGACCACACAGGTAACTGAGTCTTCAACCAGCAAGGTTGGATCAACAGTCGGCCAAGCGGCCCGGGCGACCGTGGGCTCATGTCCCAGCAGCATCCACATCTCTTCCGCCGTGTAAGGGCACACAACGGAGAGCATGATTGCAACAGTTTCAACCGCCTCACGCACTGCAGGGTCCGCAGGTCCACAACCGGTGTCAATAGCTTTACGGGTTGCGTTGACCAGTTCCATTACGCGAGCGACCAAGACATTAAAACGAAGTGACTCAACGTTGAGCTCGCCGTCACGAATTGCTTTGTGGGTTGCTTTGCGCAGTTGTGAGTCGCCTTTTGTTGGGTCAGCGCCAACCTCACTCGTTACATCACCGGCAAGACGCCACGCGCGCGCGAGGAACTTCCGGGAACCTGATGGTGAGACTTCAGCCCAGTCGATGTCATCTTCTGGTGGTCCAGCAAAAACCATGGAAAGTCGAATTGCATCAACCCCATTGATTTCCAGTTCCTCGGTCAACCGCACCAAGTTGCCACGCGACTTACTCATTGCGCTGCCGTCCTTGAGCACCATCCCCTGATTCAGTAGACGAGTGAAGGGTTCCACAAAATCTACAAGGCCCATGTCGTGGGCAACCTTGACCCAGAAGCGCGCGTACAGCAGGTGCAGGATGGCGTGGGTTACTCCACCGACATATTGGTCAACGGGTAACCACTCGGCAACCTTTTTAGGATCAAATGCAGCTTCTGAGTTCTGTGAGTCTGCGTAACGAAGGAAGTACCAGGACGAGTCAACGAATGTGTCCATGGTGTCTGTGTCTCGCAGTGCCGGTCCACCACAATTTGGACAGGCAACATTTACCCAATCGTGTGCGGTTGCAAGCGGTGAAACACCCTTTGGGCTGAGGTCAAGCCCTACGGTGCTGGGCAGTTCAACGGGCAATTGATCTTCAGGAACGGCAACCTCACCGCATTTTTCGCAATGAATAATCGGGATCGGGGTGCCCCAGTAGCGCTGACGAGAGATAAGCCAATCTCGCAACCGGTAATTCGTCGCTGCCGATCCGGTACCCCGCTCTTCCAGCACTTCAATCATGCGTGGAATCGCTTCGACTTTGGTAAGTCCGTCGAGGGGTCCTGAATTAATCAAAACTCCATTATCCGTTGTCGCGATTCCCGTTTCACGCGGATCTTCGTCACTGTCGACAACAACGGTTACCGGTAATTTAAATGTGCGGGCGAAGTCAAGGTCACGTTGATCATGTGCGGGAACCGCCATGATGGCGCCGGTGCCGTAATCAGCCAGTACATAGTCCGCGGCGTAGACCGGGATTTTTTCACCGTTGACAGGATTAATTGCATATCGCTCAAGGAAAACACCCGTTTTCTCGCGACCAGATTCCAGGCGATCCATTTCCGATGATGCTTTCACTTTGTCCAGATAAGCGTTGAATTCTGCTTCGGCCGGTGTTCCCGCAGCTAGTTCAGCAGCAAGATCTGAGTCAGCCGCTACCACGAAAAATGTTGCACCGAAAAGCGTGTCTGGGCGAGTCGTGTAAACGCTGACGGGTTCTTCACGACCCTCAATCACAAACTGAACGTGCGCACCTTGTGAACGGCCAATCCAGTTGCGCTGCATGAGCAGCACTTTCTCCGGCCACTTACCTTCTAGTTGATCCATGTCTTCCAGTAGGCGATCCGCGTAGTCGGTAATGCGCAAATACCACTGGGCCAGTTTTTTCTTGGTGACCTGTGAATCACAGCGCTCACATAGACCTGCTACGACCTGTTCGTTAGCGAGCACCGTTTGGCATTGTGTGCACCAGTTGACCGCGCTGTATTTGCGATATGCCAAGCCCCGTTTGAACATCTCTAAAAAGAACCACTGATTCCAGCGATAATAGGTGGGGTCGCACGTGTAAAGAACGCGATCCCAATCAAATGAGCACGCATAATTTCGCATCGACGCTTTTTGTTGTTCAATGTTCGCGTATGTCCACGTACCCGGATCAACATTGTTCTTAATCGCCGCATTCTCCGCAGGAAGCCCGAAAGCATCCCAACCAATCGGATGTAAAACATTGAAGCCTTTGAGCACCCAGTAGCGGGCAATCACGTCGCCAATGGCGTACGCCTCGGCATGTCCCATGTGCAAATCACCCGAGGGGTAAGGGAACATGTCACACACGTACTTCTTAGGGCGCGTGTCGGTTGGATCCCCGGAACGAAAAGGGGCAAGTTCATCCCATACTGGTAACCAGCGCTGCTGGATTGCCGCGAAGTCATAGCGTTGCGCATCGCGGGGATCCGAGCTAGGTGCTACGTCGGTCACGGGGTTTCAACCATCCTTTTTCGGGTTTCATGAGTCACTCTGTGCGAGGCAACCTACGAAAATCAAGTGCGCGGATAAGACTACCGAGGCTAAATGCCTTGATGTCTGCCTCCCCTGAGTTACCATGGGCGACATGAGAAAAACCTTGAGAGTTGTCATCGCAGTGAGTTCAGCAGTCTTTATGGCAAGCGGACTGATCGCTTCTCCCGCGAGTGCCGCCAATAAGGACATCACCCTCGTGGTCACCCAATTGCCTTCTCAGGTGCGACTAGTTCCCGGTGAATCCATTGCCCTGTCGCTCTCCACCAATGCCACCACGGGCTACACCTGGGATACCAAAGTCTCCGGGGACACAAAGTCGGTCAAGGTCTATCAAGGCATTTACGCTGCTCCTGCTGCCACCGGAATGGTCGGGGTACCCGGCACCACCGTTTGGCAGATCACCGCAAAGTCGGTTGGCAAAGCAGTCGTCACGGTTGTCACTACTGCGCCCGGTGGCACGAAAAGCAATGTCGGCAAGTTAACCGTCATCGTGATGGCGAAATAGCTTCAAGAGCATTCGCTAACGCTTCGCCCACCAATTCGTGGGTTTCCCACGACCAATGCATCCCATCGGGGTTTGCCATGCCGCTACCAAGGCCTTTGAGAACCTGATTTTCGATGTCCACAATGGGAACACCAATGGATGCCGCCCAGCGAAATGCTGATGCCCGCGCAGCGACGTGGTATTTCTGTGACGGGTAGTACTTGCTGTCATGAGGCGATGGCGTCATGGCAACGATCGGGATACTCCCGGAGACCGCCCGAATAGCCTGCACGATTCGAGTTAAGTACCGATCGGTTGCCAACTGCGGTAGTTGCCGCATGAACCCACCGGTGAGACCCACAATCTTGGGTGCGAGCTCGCGGTAGAGCCGACGGGTCCGGCGGCGCAAGCCCCCTGGCCGTAAATACGGCATCCCTTCACGCAGATATGTGGGTATCACGGCTGGTAGGTGATCCATGCCTCCCACCTCGATGATCACCGCACTGGCGCGTGGCAGATAGGTGCCAAAGACAACCGGGTCTTTTGTTAAAGCCCACCACGAATCACGGGAAGTCCACCCCTCGCGTGCAACCAGGTCAACCTCAAATGGTGTGCCCTGACTCTCCGCCAGTTGGGCTGCTGCAATGTTGGGAAATAGCCGTGGATCGGAGGGCAAGACAATCCCTTGTGGTCCTTGGAATGCGAGTGAGTCCCCTAGTACCAAGAGATGGCGCAGGTTCTCCAATTTATCCACTCCCCTAGTGTGCCTCTATGTCTCGACGCGGTTTGATCCTGTTCCTGAGCTTGGGCCTGATTTGGGGACTGCCCTATTTACTCATAAAGGTCAGCGTGGAATACCTCTCTCCGGAAGTGATCATTTTCCTACGAGTTTTCATTGCCGCAATAATTCTGCTGCCGGTCGTGATCAAGCGTGGCTACCTGCGTGAACTCAAAGGACATTGGAAATGGGTGTTTATCTTTGCAATCATCGAGATCGCATTCCCATTTGGCGCACTCACTTTTGCTGAAATCAAATTGAGTAGCTCAATGACCGGGTTGTTGATCGCAGCGGTGCCCATCGTCGCCGCCATCATTGCGTGGCGCTTGGGAATTGACGACAGGATCACCGGAATTCGGGTTCTTGGCCTTGGCATTGGCATTCTCGGTGTTGCCGCCCTTGTTGGCCTTGATGTCACCGGCGCCGAACTTATTTCCGCAGCGCTGCTCATTATTGCGGTAGTCGGGTACGCATTGGGACCCATAATTGTTTCCCTGAAACTTTCGGAAGTACCCGCTCTAGCCGCGATTGCCATGGCCATGGTCATTAACTCGATTATCTATGCACCATTTGCATTCATCCGACGCCCAACCGAATCTGTACCCATCAATGTCTGGCTTGTAGTTGCTTTCCTCGGTGCGGTCTGCACCGCTTTTGCTTTCATGCTGTTCTTTTCCTTGGTGGCTGAAGTTGGACCTTCGCGAACCACTGTAATTACCTACATCAATCCAGCTGTCGCCGTAGTTCTTGGCGTTCTGATTCTGAGTGAACCCATCACATTGGGGCTGGTAATTGGTTTTCCACTGATCCTGCTGGGGTCCTACCTAGCAACCCGTAAAGCCCCCACGTTTGAAAATGAACCAATCGGCTGACCCAAAGCGCAATTACTTATTTAACTATTGCGCAGTGTGATCCAGATGGTCTTGAGCTCGGTGTACTGCTCAAGTGCTTCGATTCCGTTATCTCGGCCACCGAATCCAGACATCTTGTATCCACCAAATGGAGTACTGATATCCCCTTCGGAATAGCCGTTGATCGCGACCGTTCCTGCGCGAACAGCACGAGCCATCCGGATCGCTGTTTCAAGGTCATCGGTATAGATCACGGCCGCCAAACCGTAATCAGTTCCGTTAGCAATGGCGATTGCTTCTTCTTCTGTGTCAAAACCAATGACACTCACAACCGGTCCAAAGATTTCCTCCTGCGCAACGGTCATGGTTGGAGTCACACCATTAAGGATCGTGGGACCGATAAACCAGCCACCACTTTCTTCGAACAACCGCTCACCGCCACAGGCAACTTGCGCGCCTTGCGCCTTGGCTCCATTGACGTAACCCAAAATTCGATCCAATGCTGCTTCTTCGATTACTGGGCCAAGAGCTGTATCAGGATGTGACGGATCCCCGACAATGCGACTGTTAGCGACTTTTGCCAGAGCAGCAACTATCTCACTACGAATTGAATTATGAACCAGAATTCGCGAGCCAGCACTGCAGTTCTGCCCGCTATTCCAGAAGCAACCAACGGCGAGTTCTTCGGCAATGGTGTCAATCTTGTTCGCGCAGTCCGGCATGACTATCTGGGGGCTTTTGCCACCCATTTCCAAAACTATTTCCTTCATGTTGCTTTCGGCTGAATACTTAAGAAAAATCCGGCCGACTTCGGTTGAGCCCGTGAATGCAATCAAGTCAACATCCATGTGAAGTCCGAGTGCTTTGCCGGCAATATGCCCAAGCCCGGTAACCACGTTGAACACACCATCCGGGACACCGGCCTGGGTTGCCAACTCTGCAATACGCAGTGTGGTCAGTGATGAGAGCTCAGCGGGCTTCACAACAATTGAATTTCCCGCGGCCAAAGCCGGTCCGAGTTTCCATGCGAGCATCGCGGCTGGAAAGTTCCACGGTAAAACAGCGCCAACAACACCAATCGGCTCACGGACAATCATGCCCAAGGAGTCACCTCCAGTAGGTGAAACTTTCCCAAATACTTTGTCGGCCGCCTCTGCATACCAACGCATCGTGTTGACAACATCTGGGATATCAAATGTGCGGCACTCCGTGATGGGCTTGCCAGCATCGATGGACTCGGTTATTGCCAACTCTTCAGCATTTTCCTCAATCAAGTCCGCTAACTTGAGCAGGATCGCTTTGCGCTCGGCAGGTGACTTGCCGCTCCAAGAACCCGACTCAAACGCCGCTCGAGCAGATGCCACTGCTTTATCAACATCAACGTCCGTGCAGGCAGCTATGTGAGTAATCACCTGACCCGTTGCTGGCGCCAATGACTCGAAAGTCTCACCATTTGCAGCATCAACAAATGCTCCATCAATGTATGCCTGGGTGCGTACCGTTTTTGGGAGTGTGAGTGACACAGGGTGCCTTTCGTCGCTTTCGAGTCTGCCACCAAAATTTGGATGATTCCCAGATTACACACTTTAAGAACTCTAAATTCTCTAATTCTTCCAATGGTTGGAAATAGTGGTTTACTGGGAAAAAGTGGAGCTGAGGGGACTCGAACCCCTGACCCCCTGCATGCCATGCAGGTGCGCTACCAGCTGCGCCACAGCCCCGAGTTAAAGCAATGAATGATCGCTTTGTTGGGAGGACAAAGCATAGCCGTGAGGCTTTAGCTGTCATCTCCTAGGGCTGGGACGGGAAGTGACTTGGCGTTGTATTCCTGTAGTCGCCATGCCGGGCCGTACGGTGAATCCTTTTCACTCAGAACCGACCAAGCACAGTTGCTCAGAACACCAAAGGCGGCCCAGTGCTCTGGCGGCAGTTCCAGCATCATGGCAATTGCTGCCCTGGCGCTACCTCCATGGGTAACGACCATCAAGGTCTCATTTTCTTTGACGTGAACGATCTCTTGGTCGATCACAGCAATCACGCGCTGGGCGACCTCCATGCGTGTTTCTCCGCCACCCGGTCGAAGATTTGATCCCGCAGCCCAAGCCGCGAGATCGTCACCGTGGTTGGCAATTAATTCATCTCTGGTCTGACCCTCCCAGGTTCCAGCATTTGTTTCCCGCAAGCCAGTAAACGTCTCAACATCAATATCCACCAGCTCTGACAGCGCTTGGGCAGTGCGGGAAGCACGGACTAGATCTGAGGAGATAATCCTGGCCGGTCGTAGGCCTGCGAGCAGCCGCGCTGCCTCATTCGCTTGCTCCAAACCGACTTCATCAAGTGGAATGTCAGTTTGACCTTGGAAGCGTCTCTGCGCATTCCATTGCGTACGACCGTGCCGCCAAAAAACAACCCTGCGCCCGTATGTCATGGCTAGCGCTCCAGGTTTATTGATTCGGGCAACGGAATTACCGGGCAGTCCTTCCATAAACGCTCAATCGCGTAATGGATGCGCTCTTCCGCCATTTGAACGTGGATCACGATGTCGCCGTAATCGATCAGGATCCAGGTGGCTTCCCCAGCACCCTCTTTGCGTAGTCGCTTCTCCCCCGCAAGGTGCAAAGCTTCCTCAATAGCGTTAACAATTGACCTCACCTGTAATTCATTGGCTCCCGAGCACAGCACGAAGCAATCGGTGATCACGAGTTGCTCACTCACGTCAAGGATCACAATGTCGGTGGCGAGTTTGTCGGCTGCGGCTTCCGCGGCGATTAAGGCAGAATCGATGGCACTTTGTAATGCGGGCATGTGGTGAAGGTTTCCTGTCTTGTTAGTTGATGTACAGCTTGTTGGTCTTGATGTATTCATTAACGCTGGGGGCCACCAATTCAGAGATTGATTCGTTGTTTCCAGCGGAGAGTCTGACCTGCGTGCTGGAAATCTCCCAGCCCGGTACATCAATGAAACGGCACGGGAAGTGATCAAGTTCCTGGCTGCTCTCACCTGGTCGCGAAACAACAACCATGCTCACACTTTTCGCAATCTCTTCCGGTTGCTTCCACTGGGGGAAGTCTTGATAGGCGTCGGCGCCCAAGATCAGGAACCATTCGGCACTGTCATGGGGGTAATTGAGCGTGAACTCTTGCGCGAGCTCGCGGATCGTGTCGATCGTGTAGGTGTTTCCGATCCGGTCTGTGTCAACTTTGCTCACCTTCAGCCAATCGTGGCCTTGGGCGGCACGTTCACACATTGCCAATCGTTGTTCGATGCTGGCGAGTACTTCATCACGGTGATACGGGTTGCCAGCAGGAACTAGATAGACGAAATCAAGATCCAATGTTTTTCGGGCAATTCTCGCTGCTTCAATATGGGCCAGGTGGATCGGATCAAATGATCCGCCGAGAATTCCGATCCGATATTGCACGAAGGATTAACGGTCTACGTTGATCATGAGGGTGATGATCAGTAACACAACGAGAGCCAGGAAGCCGAATCCACCAATGACGTAGGGGTTGACAACACTCCCGCCTTCTTCACTGGCTAACACTTCACTTACACGGGCTGCTGCTGAAAAATCCATAAAACTCCCTCACTCAATTCTTAAGAGGACTCTACCGGTCGCTAGTTTCGGACCTGACCGTTGCCCGAGACGATATAGGTGGTGGTGGTGAGTTCAGCGAGACCCATGGGGCCTCTGGCGTGCAGTTTTTGGGTAGAAATCCCGATTTCGGCACCAAATCCGAATTCTCCTCCATCGGTGAAGCGGGTTGAGGCATTCACCATCACCGCTGCAGAGTCAACCGCCGAGGTGAAATAGGCGATGGACTGCGAGTTATTCGACACAATGGCTTCGGTGTGACCTGATGACCACTTAAGAATATGTTCAACGGCCTCCTGGACACTTCCAACAATTCCGGCAGCAATATCGAGTGAGTAATACTCCGCCGCCCAGTCTTCGTCGTTGACCGGCGCCCAATCAACACCTGCTGATTGCGCATGCTGTTGTATTTTCGTATCACCATGCACGATAACCGAGCGGGCTTTGAACTCAGCAAAAAGTTTGGGTAAGAAGGCGTCAGCCACTGCCTCATGGACGAGCAAGGTCTCCGCCGCGTTGCATACGCTGACTCGTTGTGTTTTGCTATTCAGCACGATTTCGACAGCCATATCAAGGTCGGCATCTTTATCTACGTATACGTGACAATTACCAACACCTGTTTCAATCACGGGGACAAGTGAGTTATTCACGATATTTTGGATTAAAGATGCACCCCCGCGCGGGATGAGAACGTCGACCAACCCACGTGCCTGCATGAGTTCAGTTACTGAATCGTGAGTGTGACCGGGAACCAGGGCAATTGCATCTTCGGAGATTCCCACCTCAACGAGAGCCTTACGCATCACGTCGATCAAGGCGACATTCGTGTTGTAGGCACTCGCTGAACCGCGCAGTAATGCCGCGTTGCCACTTTTGAGGCATAGTCCGGCAGCATCGACGGTGACATTGGGTCGGGCTTCATAGATGATGCCAACCACACCGAGGGGGACGCGAGTTTGACGGACCTGCAATCCATTAGGCAAGGTGTAACCACGAACAACCTCACCTACAGGGTCAGGTAGAGCTGCGACGTCAATGAGTGCGTTTGCGATTGCCTCAATACGTTCTCCGTTGAGGGTTAATCGGTCAATGAGGGCATCAGATGTTCCATCGGCTCGCGCCGCCTCGAGGTCTTTATCGTTCTGGGCGGAGATGAATTCTTTTTCTCCCTTGAGTCTGGCCGCTATCACCCGAAGTGCTTCATCTTTTTGGTCCCGCGTGAGCATACGCAGTTCACGGGCGGCAATTCTTGCGCGCTGGGCGACTTCCTTCACTGTATCCACGACTTAAGCCTAACGCTTCGAATTCCTACAGTTCAAGCAGAACAAGGTCATCGCGGTGAATAACCTCGCGTTCATAGGACGCTCCACGCTCGCTCGCGAGTTCCTTGGTGTTCCGACCACTGATTTCAGGAATTTCAGCCGAGTCGTAGGTAATGATTCCGCGGGCAAATGGCACTCCATCGGGTCCGCAGACATCAACCGGGTCACCAGCAAGGAAGGTTCCGGTTACTTGGGTGATACCAGCGGGAAGCAGTGAAAGTCTCCTCACCGCAATCGCCTCAACCGCACCCGAATCAAGGACCACCGAACCAGTCGGTGTTGTTGCGTGCGCCAACCACAGGTTGCGCAGCGAGCTGCGTTTTCCCGTTGTTGCGAATGCCGTTCCAACACTGGCGTCACCGAGCGCGTCACTGATCTGACTCGTTGCCGCGAGCAGGGTCGGGACTCCGGCAGCAGATGCAATTCGAGCAGCCTGAACTTTGGTGGCCATGCCGCCGCTACCAATGCCTTCAGAGCCGATCCCACCAATTTGCATACCGACAAGTTCAGAGTAATGCCCAACTTCCGGAACATGCCGTGAGTCTGGGCGGTGTGGTGGTCCGTCATAGAGCCCGTCAACGTCGGAGAGTAAAACCAGCGCCTGCGCGTTCGTGACATGGGCGACAAGGGCTGCTAGCCGGTCGTTGTCACCCAACCGGATTTCATCGGTTGCCACCGTGTCATTTTCATTGACGATCGGGAGCACATCAAGTTCGAGTAGTCGGTCAAATGTCAGTTGCGCATTTCGATAGTGGCTGCGTCGCGTAACGTCTTCACTGGTCAATAGCACCTGCCCAACAGTGATGTTGTGCCTGGCGAAGGCTGCCGTGTACGCAGCCAACAAAATCCCTTGACCGACACTGGCAGCTGCCTGCTGGGTTGGTAAGTCCATAGGTCGCTTGGTCAAACCCAGCGCTGGCATTCCGGTTGAGATTGCTCCACTGGAAACCACGATGACTTCGTGGCCACTATTGCGCCGCCGCGCCACGGCATCAGCGAGTTGTTCGACGACGTCTTTTTTAAGCCCACCGCCAACGGAAGACAAGGAAGTGGAGCCTATTTTGACAACAATGCGATTTGCCCGCGCAATTGAATTCCGTGTTGTTGTCATTAGGACAGGTACTCCGTGCGAGTTTCTAGGCGCGAATCACTTCCGCGTGGGCCTTGATTCGCGGAACCGACCGCTGGGAACCAATCAAAGACAACAGCATTGTCTTCTGGACCGATCATGACCGCGCAACCAGGTACGGCGCCAGCGGCGATCAATTCTTCTTCGACGCCAAGGCGCGCCAGCCGATCAGCGAGGTAGCCCACAGCTTCATCATTACTGAAATCGGTTTGTCGGATCCAGCGCTCGGGTCGTTGGCCACGGACCCGAAAGCCGTCTTCTTCATTGGTCACCGTGAAGCCGGATTCATCGACCGCTTTTGGAGTCAGGATGATGCGGGGCATTTCAACCGCAGCCTGCACAGCGCGTTTTTCAGCGACGAGTGCGGCGATTGCAAAACTCAAAGGCCGAAGGCCCTCATGTGAAACAGCAGAAATCTCAAAGACTGGATAACCCATTTCTTCGATCATGGGCTTCACCATGTCGGCCAGATCGCGCGCTTCCGGGACATCGATTTTGTTGAGTACGACCAGGCGAGGGCGTTCATCTAAGCCACCGTACTGGGTGAGTTCGGATTCAATGATCTTTAGATCTGTCAACGGATCCCGATTCGGTTCAAGGGTCGCGCAATCAAGGACATGAATGATCACACTGCAACGCTCCACATGGCGCAAGAAATCAAGGCCTAAGCCTTTGCCTTGGCTGGCGCCTGGAATTAACCCTGGAACATCAGCGATCGTGTAAACAACATCGCCAGCAGTTACTACTCCAAGGTTGGGAACCAGAGTCGTGAATGGGTAATCTGCGATCTTTGGTCGCGCAGCGCTCATTGCCGCGATAACACTCGACTTACCTGCACTGGGAAAACCAACAAGGGCTGCGTCAGCAACAGTTTTGAGTTCGAGCACAACGTCGCTTTGACTACCCGGCTCTCCGAGGAGCGCGAAACCCGGGGCTTTTCGTTTGGGGGATGCAAGAGAAGCATTACCCAGTCCGCCGCGGCCACCTCGAGCAATGACAAACGTTTCACCGGGGATGACGAGATCTGCGAGCACTTCACCGGATGCACTGCGCACAACTGTCCCGGCCGGCACGTGAAGCACAATGTCGGGGGCATTAGCGCCGTGACGGTGTGCGCCCTGTCCCGGCTTGCCATTTGTGGCTGTGCGGTGCGGAGTGTGGTGAAACTCCATCAGGGTCGTTACCTGTGGATCAACGAGGGCAATAACGTCCCCACCGCGACCACCATTGCCACCGTCAGGCCCACCGAGTGGCTTAAATTTTTCACGCAAAATGGACGCGCAGCCATGCCCACCATTGCCACCTTGGGCATGGATCGTTGTCTGATCAACGAATGTCGCCATCAGCTCACCTGCCTATCCGTTCATGAAATGAAAAAAGACGGGCCCAAATGGACCCGCCTTCCATGGAAAAATCTTCCTTGAAGAAATCTGTGTTCGTGACAAATTCAGCGAACTAGACTCCAAGGACAATGTTGACGACTCGGCGACCGCGAGCGGTACCGAACTCAACAACTCCGGGGGTCAATGCGAACAAGGTGTCGTCCTTGCCTCGTCCGACGTTGTTTCCGGGGTGAAAGTGGGTTCCACGCTGGCGAACGATTATTTCGCCGGCATTAACTTCTTGGCCACCGAAACGCTTTACGCCGAGGCGCTGGGCATTACTGTCGCGTCCGTTACGGGAGCTGGATGCACCCTTCTTATGTGCCATGGTTCACTTCCCTGCCGCAATGTTGGTGACCTTAACCTTGGTCAGTTCAGAGCGATGACCCTGACGACGACGGTAGCCGGTCTTGTTCTTGAACTTAAGAATGTCAATCTTCACACCGCGATGATGGTCGATGACCTCCGCGGTTACCGTGACCTTGGCAAGAGCTGCAACGTCAGTTGTGACTTTGCCGTCTTCAACGAAGAGCACTGCGGGGAGTTCATACGTTGAACCGGGAGCACCGGGAACCCGGTCAACCACTATGAGGTCGCCAACTGCGACCTTCTCTTGCCGTCCACCGGCTTTAACTATGGCGTACACCACGAACTCCTGTCGATCTTGCGTTGTGACTACTACTGAGGGGATTTACTTGTTCTGGGGTCTTGACGGGGGTGAACACGCCCCGAGTAGAGAATCATACGGGGACACCCATTTTCGGACTACACCGGATCTGATTCCTCGAGGGGTGTTTCGTCGAGGGAATCTTCTTGGGCATCTTCACGGGCATGCTCGAGAGCCTGAGCTGCCTCTAGGGATTTAGCCGCAACGCTGGCCGGATCCACTGCATTTGCCGGCCGGCGGTAGCGCACGGGCGCCTCATGGTGTGGTTCTTCATTGAGGGACACCTTGAGCCCACGGCCATTGCAGGCCTCACACTCGTGGGAGAAGGACTCGATCAGGCCCGAACCGATTCGCTTGCGGGTCATCTGGACCAGGCCAAGGGAAGTTACTTCAGCTACCTGATGCTTGGTGCGGTCACGCCCTAAGCACTCAATGAGCCGCCGCAGGACGAGATCGCGGTTACTTTCCAAAACCATGTCAATAAAGTCAACGACAATGATTCCACCGATATCCCGGAGTCGGAGTTGGCGCACGATTTCTTCGGCGGCCTCCACATTGTTCTTCGTGACCGTCTCTTCCAAGTTTCCACCGGCACCGGTGAATTTTCCGGTGTTGACGTCAACGACGGTCATTGCCTCGGTGCGGTCGATTACGAGTGAGCCACCGGAAGGTAGGTACACCTTGCGATCAAGTGCTTTGAGAATCTGCTCATCAACGCGAAGTTGGGCAAAGAGATCCTTGGAGTCAGTCCAGTGCTCAAGGCGATCCAGTAGATCGGGAGCAACAGCGCTGATGTACGCATCAACCGTTGTCCAGGCGGTATCGCCGGAGACGATCATCTTGTTAACGTCTTCATTGAAGATATCTCGCACGACCTTGATGGCAATATCTGGTTCTGCGTACAGCATTGATGGCGCGTTGGTGCTGTTGTTGCTACTGGAAATGTCTTCCCACAGCGAAGTCAAACGTTGCACGTCTTGCTCAAGAGCTTCTTCTGGTGCACCTTCGGCAGCCGTGCGGACAATCACACCGGCATCTTCTGGCATGACTCGTTTGAGAATTGTCTTGAGACGATTGCGCTCGTTCTCGGGAAGCTTGCGACTAATTCCCGTCATTGAACCGTCGGGGACATAAACCAAGAAACGGCCGGGGAGAGAAATCTGGCTCGTGAGCCGGGCACCCTTTTGTCCAACCGGATCCTTTGTCACCTGCACCAGAATGTGATCACCTGGTTTAAGGGCTAATTCAATTCTCTTTTCATTACCGCCGAGTCCTGCAGCATCCCAGTTGACTTCACCCGCGTACAGAACCGCATTGCGACCTTTGCCAATGTCAACAAATGCCGCTTCCATGCTGGGCAGAACGTTTTGCACCCGCCCGATATACACATTGCCGACGAGTGATGTTGCTGAACCACGAGTGACGTAATGCTCGACGAGAACACCGTCTTCCAGAACTGCAATCTGGGTCTTGTCTCCCTGCTGACGAATTGCCATGATCCGATCAACGGACTCACGCCTAGCTAGGAACTCAGCTTCGGTCAGGATCGGCGCACGGCGACGGCCTTGATCGCGGCCTTCACGTCGACGTTGCTTCTTCGCCTCAATCCGGGTTGAACCCTTAATGTCATCACTTGGCTTGCGACGTGGTTCTCTAACGCGTACCACCGTGTTGGGGTCATCGGGGTCAGAGTCTTCACCTTGACCTGCGCGACGACGGCGACGTCGACGTTTCACCCCAGCATTAGCCGGGTCATCGTCATCTTCTGGTCCATCAAGGGATGATTCATCTTCTAGATCTGAATCGTCGTTTTCTTGCGTTGAGCCGTCCTCGGCTCCCGAATCAACCGTGCCGTCCGCTTTGCGGCGACGACCACGACCTCCACGTCTGCGACGAGGATTTTTCGATGACTCTTCATTATCAACATCGCGATTATCTCCATCGCGCTCTGATGACGGTGATGGCAATTCTGATGGGGCTTCGCTCTCCTGCGGGACAGCAATTGCTGCCTTCTTGGTGGCCTTGCCTTTTGACTTAATCGGGGCGCTGACCTTTTTGGGCGCTACCGGAATTTCAGCGGCGACCTGAAAAAGTGGTGCTTTGGCTTTAGCGGCCTTCTTCGCTACTTTTTTGCCAGCTTTGTCGTCGGGTTCGGCCTGGTCCCCGGCCCCGGCTTTTTCAGCAGACTTCATCTTGGGACTGAGAACCGGTGGAACAACCGGAACTGCTGGTCCGGCCGGGCGTGATGCAGCACGTCGGGTTTTTTTAACAGTCGGTGTTTCGTTAACAGTGTTTGTTTCTTCGACCATGATGGTCGCTCCTTTAGGAATGCGGTATCACCCGCATTCGGGTCCGTGTGCAACGCGATCACTGATATGCCATTGGGTCCCAAAAATGGACCCACTGCCAGGTGATGCGCGTTACTACAAGCTTTTAGGGCTGCGGTCAGGGTTCGCGCGTGATGCGCTGCGACTTCCCTTTCCACCACATGATGTTGAGCTATACAAGCACTCGATCGGGATCAAATGGGTCCCCAATCGAAATACCCACTTCGGTCAGTGGACCCTGCGCCAGCCTGGTCACCCTCACGGGTTTGAGCGGCACGAGATTTCCCACCTGCTTCAGTGCAGTAAGTACATCATCGGGTCGAACCGACGGAGTGATATGCCGGACGACCACGTGGAGTATGACACACTCCTGCGTCAATTGGGTGCCTGCGGGGGCGGTTATGGCACTTTCTGTGACTTTTTCCATGAGGAGAATGGCACTTCGGGCGTCAAAAACCCTGAGCCCCGCCTTGGTCATCCGTTCAACCAATACTTCGGTGGATTCCAGAAGTTTTCCCACGGCGTCCATGACTTCCGCCTCAGAGGCACAGATTTCCATTTCCCACACGCTGGCTTCCAAGCGAGCCGAAAAATCACTCGAAGTCGCGACGATTACTTCGATGATGTCCAGGCCCGGTGGCAACGCCGCGTCAAGCTCACTTCGCAACTTATCCGGGTCACATAACTGGGTAACGCCGATTTCAACATACTCGGCTTCACTCGCCACACCGGTTGGGGCCGAGTTGGAGTACGAAATTTTCGGGTGGGGTGAAAACCCCGCGCTATAGGCCATGGGGACCCCAGCCCGACGAAGGGCCCGCTCAAGTGCGCGTTGGAAATCCCGGTGACTGGAAAACCTGAGTCGACCACGTTTGGCATAGCGCAGTCGCAACTTTTGAATCGTTGGCGCAAGATCACGATCCGGGGGTTTATTTGCCACGGGAGGTTAATTTCCGCACAGACCCTGAATGAGTACGGCTGAGACCCGAGGGCTCGGCATGGGTAAATCGATCACACCGGTGGGGCCGACCTGAATTTCGGTATTCATTTGGTCACACACCCCGCAGTCAAAGCATGGGGTCCATCGGCAGTCATCAACGGCAACCTCGGAGAGTGCGTCTTGCCAGTCCTCCCACAACCACTCCGAGTCAAGCCCTGAGTCCAAGTGATCCCACGGCAGCACTTCTGTGTATTCACGCTCGCGAATCGTGTACCAATCAACATCAACACCGGTATTTTCTAGTGCGTAGTTTGCTGATTCCATCCAACGATCAAATGAAAAGTGCTCACTCCAGCCATCAAAGCGCGCACCGTTTTTCCACGCCGTTTCGATGACGTTGCCCACTCGGCGGTCACCGCGAGAAAGGATGCCTTCGATGATTCCGGGTTTGCCGTCGTGATAGCGAATACCAATTGCCTTACCGAATTCCTTGTCGTTTCTGATCGCTTCTTTTAGCTTGTGCAAGCGAGCATCCGTTGATTCATGGTCGAGTTGCGCCGCCCACTGGAACGGAGTGTGTGGCTTGGGAACAAACCCACCAATGGACACTGTGCACTTGATGTCGCGGCGGCCACTGGCTTCACGCCCGGCACGAATTACTTCCCGTGCCATTGTGGCAATCTGCAAAACATCTTCGTCAGTTTCCGTTGGAAGCCCGCACATAAAATACAATTTCACATTGCGCCAACCAGCGCCATAAGCCGTTGTCACGGTCCGGATCAAATCTTCTTCACTCACGAGTTTATTGATCACTCGACGAATTCGTTCGCTTCCACCTTCAGGAGCGAATGTCAATCCACTTCGGCGACCATTTCGTGAGAGTTCATTGGCTAGATCAACGTTGAAAGCGTCAACGCGCGTGCTGGGAAGGGAAAGTGACGTCTGAGTTTTTTCGTATCGGTCTGCCAAGTTCCGTGCCAAATCGCCGATTTCTGAATGATCAGCACTAGAAAGTGAGAGCAGACCCACTTCTTCAAAGCCAGTTTTTTCTAATCCGTTTTCCACCATTGCCGCAATACTGGTCATGCTGCGTTCACGAACGGGCCTTGTGATCATTCCGGCTTGGCAAAAACGGCAACCACGGGTGCAACCGCGGAAGATTTCAACACTCATCCGTTCGTGCACGGTTTCAGCGAGTGGGACCAGTGGCGCCTTGGGATAAGGCCAAGCATCCAAATCCATGAGAGTAAATTTGGTAACCCGCGACGGCACATCGGCTCTATTGGGCACAACCCGCTTGATCCGGCCGTCAGGCAAATACTCAACGTCGTAAAAACGTGGGATGTACACACAACCACTTTTAGCGAGTTCCAGCAGCACGCCTTCACGGCCACCTGGACGACCAGCTTGTATCCAAGTTTTCACAATATTTGAGATCAAGAGAACTGCTTCTTCACCATCACCTAAAACTGCAGCGTCAATGAATTGTGCGATCGGCTCCGGATTAAAGGCCGCGTGCCCACCAGCAACCACAATGGGATGGTCGTCACGGTCAACCGCATGTAACGGGATGTTGGCCAAACTCAAAGCGGTCAACATATTGGTATAGCCAAGTTCAGTGCTGAATGAGAGTCCGAGCAGGTCGAAGTCAGCAACACTGCGATGTGCATCTACCGTAAATGCCGGGACATTGTTTTCCCGCATTAAAGCTTCGAGGTCGGGCCAGACCGCATAGGTTCGCTCGGCAAGTACATCGGGTTGCTCATTCAGAACTTCATAGAGAATTTGCACCCCTTGATTGGGTGCGCCTACTTCATAAGCGTCGGGGTACATCAATGCCCAATGAACCACCACGTCATCCCACGGTTTTGTGACCGCGTTGAGCTCGCCACCGACGTATTGAATCGGCTTGGCGATCAAGGGTAGAAGTGCCTCAAGTTCGGGGAAGACAGTCTGTCCACGTTGACGCAGTCCAGTTTCACGGACCGCGCGTGAACCTGCTTCAATGGTTGAGGAAGTCATAGGGGAAAGGTTACCCAATTTCGGGCAAAGCGCTAAATTGCCGCTCGAACTTCGTGTAAACGCACTGTTTGAAGCAAACCGATTGCAATCCAAACCGACATCATGGACGTCCCTCCAGCCGATATGAGCGGCAAAGGAATTCCCGTGATCGGCATGATCCCTAAAGTCATCCCGATATTTTCAAATGTTTGAAATGCCAGCCAGGCGAGCACCCCGGTTGCCACTAGGCGGCCATATTGGTCATCGGCCTTCCAGGCAATCATTGCGGCCCGCCACAGGAGCACTCCCAGCAAAAGGATCAACACGAGTGAGCCAAGGAAACCGAGTTCCTAGCCACTCACGGTGAAAATGAAATCACTCTCGTTAACAGGAACGAATTTTCCCTGGGTCTGCGGACCTTCAAATAGGCCCGTTCCAAACCACCCACCCCCACCGATGGCGATACGGGCTTGGTTCGCGTTGTACGCGGATGCACCCATATCTTGCTCGGGGGAAATAAATGAAGTCAGCCGCGCAACTTGGTATTCCTTGAGCAGACCCAACTGAATGGCCAACAAGATCGAAAGGATCGATCCCCCGATCAAAGCAACGAGCCAGCGCGAGCGCACTCCCGCCACAGCGATCACGGAAACGGCCACCGTTCCTACGACCAGCACTGTTCCCGTGTCATTTTGAACCAAAATCACACAAATCGGTAACGCTGCCGCACCCAATGCCATCAGGAAATCTCGACCAGAGGGCTCATCCTCGATATCTTGTGGCTCAGAAAGTAGCGCTGCCATCAATAAAATAATGGCAATCTTCATGAACTCGGAAGGCTGAAGGGTTAAGCCCCCGGGGAGGTCAATCCAGGCGCGCGCACCAGCGACCGTAACTCCGATGCCGGGGACAAATGGCAACAGCAGCAGAAAGAACGACACCCCATAAATCATCGGGGTGTATGCACGAAGCCATCGATAATTTAGCCGTGAAGCTACGTATCCCAGAGCAATTGCGATGACAACGTTAATCAGATGGCGCTTGAGATAGGAATGCGGGTCTGATTCAGAAGCAAGATCAGCTCGACTGGCCGACCAGACCAGTAATGAGCCCACAACGGTCAGGGCTAAGCCCGAAACTAACAGGATCCAGTCCAGGTCCCGCCAATAGCCTTGACCTCGGGTTCCTCTCGACGAACCCGGACCCACTAACGAATTATCGGATCGATCCCTCACAGAAAACTTAGCCACTAATTTGACCCTGTCGCAGTAACCATGCCCGACATTTTGCCCTTTGGCGTCACAGGCGTTCCATCGGGTCGAATAACGGGGAGCTCTTTCGAAGGTGCTCCGCCAATGAAAACACTTTTATTCGGATTGACCGAAGTTCCATCGACCCCAAAGAGTGCTTCGTAGATTTTTCGAACACTGGGACCGCTTGTCTTCGAGCCGGTTCCACCTTGAGCAACCATCATGACTATCGCGTAACGCGGCTTATTGGCCGGAGCGTAGGAGGCAAACCAAGAAGTTGAGACTTTGTCCCCTGTGACCTGCGCCGATCCGGTCTTTGATGCAACAGGGATTTGATTCAACGGGAAACCAATGAATGGTGTTTCACCGGATCCATTTGTTGTCACACCGGGCAGCGATCTTTGTAGAAAATTAATTGTTGACTTCGGAAGTTCCAATTTCGACTTGACGGTTGGGGCAATTCGTTCAATCACTGTTCCGTCTGCACCAATGATCGCCTTGACCAACTTCGGCTCGTAGACCGTTCCACCATTTGCTATCGCGGCATACGCCATTGCCATCTGTAATGGGGTGACCGTGGTGTCACCCTGTCCAATGGCTGCGTTGAGGGCGTCACCTTCACGCCAACGAAAACCGTCGGCGCAGTTTTCGCGGTCAAGCGCCGTGAAGTAGTCCGCCAGTTTGGGGTCGGTCTTGCGCGTTTCTGGATAACCAGTGATTGCATTTGCACACCACGTGTCTCGTTTGGCTTCCCAGTTTTGAACTTTGAAGGCGCGGCCGGCAACCCTTCCGGCTGAATCACCGGGGAGATCAATTCCAGTTGGCGAACCGAATCCAAACATGGATGCGGTATCAGCTATTGGATCAGCTGAATCACGGGTTGCTTCATTGCCCCCGGCGGCCTCCCACATTTGATCCGCCAACCCATAAAACACCGTATTGCAGGAAACTTCTAATGCTTTGGCAAGGGAAATTCGACCGTAAGCGGCGGACTCATAGTTCCTAAAAGTTTGAGTACCTAATGTCAATTTCTTTGGGCATTGATAATCGGAATACAACGAGTAACCCTCCTTGCCCGCAGCAGCAGTGCTGACGACTTTATACGTCGAGCCTGGCGCAAATAGTCCTTGTGTGGCGTTGGAGGAAAGTGAGTCACTTTTAACGAGTGACTTGTATTGCTTTTGACTAACGCCACCAACCCAGATCCCCGGGTCGTAGGTGGGATAACTGGCCATAGCAAGAACTTGACCGTTGCGCACGTCAACCACAACCGCCGCGCCCGAGTCCCCCGGGTAACCCTGTCCTTGAGCCCGTTGGACTGCCGCAACCAGTTGCTCCTCGACGACCGATTGCAACTTTGCGTCGATGGTAGACACCAGATAGTCGCCTGAAACGGCTGGTTTCTGGTCGATGGTGGCGGTCACTTGACCCAAAGTGTCAACTTCGAGAGTGGTGACGCTTGGCTTGCCGCGCAATTGCGTGTCGTAATAACTCTCGAGCCCCGATCGACCGATCGTGTCTGTACGCCGCAGTCGATCATAAGCATCTAATTGACCCTGCTCGGCGATCTGTTCCTCGGTTACCGGCCCCAGATAACCCAAAATATGCGCTGCGTTTACTTCGAATGGACCGCCGTACTCGCGGACCGCCGTCAGTTTTGCCGTGACACCCGCAAACTCGGATCGTTTCTCCATGATTGTTAGTGCGGTTTGTGGATCAACATCAGATGCGACCGGTACTGCTTGATAAGTTGATCCATTCCAACAAATGGGTGGCTTTGGCGCACCTTCGGTACCACATGGCAGTAACCGCTCCGAAATAGATTCCGGGGTAGCTCCCAAAATTTCAGCCAGGCGCGTGATTACCTCGTTACCTTTTTTTTCACTCTCTTGATTTAATTCCTGCCGATTTATTGTGACAACAATTGACGTTCGGTTGGACACGAGTGGTCGCCCTGCTTGGTCCAGAATCAAACCTCGAACGGCCGGTTCAACAACCTCGCGAACCGCGTTATTTGCCGCCGCCGCGCGGTATTCATCTCCTTCCATAACCTGTAAATAAAACAGGCGCGAGATCAGGGTCGCGAAGAGAGAAAAGATCAGGATACCCAGAACGATCAGTCGAAGATTAGATCTTTCGCTCACGCGCGCTCCTTTCCCTGACCCCGGCTCACCACAGTGTCCATGATGACCACACCATTATGCGTTGACCCGGTCGTAACGGCTCGAAGGCGCCCTGCAAATGCATTCGATGTGGCCACTTTGCTCCAGCAGGTGTACGACGCCCTGGACCTGTCGGGGGTTCCCCTATGAAGGGGATAATTCGGGCAGGAACGGACGAGATAATCGAGCAATCAGTGGGATGACCAAGGCAGAAAGCAAAACCCCGTAGAGCGCCGAACTCAGGGTGATCCACGGAACTTCAGCCCAGTTAACTCGATCCCCGCCCAGGGCTGTATCCACAATGGCAGTCCCCAATGCGGCAGCCGATGTGCTCAGAGCTGTAATCCCGATCATGATCGGCAAGGTTCGATCACGTGGGTCGATCCAGAATCCAGCGACAAAACCAATGATGAGATAGATGATCGCGTTTACTCCAACAATGGTGTCCGAGGATGGTGAAAGGTCAAGAATTATTCCCGCAGCAAATCCACTAGTTGCCCCTTGCGCCGGACCCATAGCAAAGGCAATGGCAACCACTGTGACCACGACCAGGTCTGGAGTAGCTCCCGGGATCCCAAGCCGACTGAGCAACGTCAATTCAATGAGAACGGCAAAAAAAACACAGGTCCCGATAAACAGCCCTTGCCGAATAATCATGGTCTAACTTCCATCAGGAGCTGGAGCCGGAGTCGCTGCCGTCTCTTTTTCATTCGCTGGACTCGGGACCGAGGTATCTGCTGGCGTCGGCGTTGGTATTACTAATGGGGCATTCGGGAGAACCGAGTCTCGCGGATCTTCCCTCGGCGGTTTCACAACAACCCCAACCACACTGAGTTGAGACATATTGGCATACGGCCTAACCGTTGCGATTCGAGCTAATTGACCCGCAGATCCGGTCACGTCAACAACTTCACCGATGGGCAACCCAGGTGCATAGGGTCGGCCATCTTTTGAACCAAATGTCACGACGGCATCACCTGGATTCACTTCACCTAACGGGTCAAGTAATTGAAATTCAAGTGAGTTTTGTCGACCCGTACCTGAGACAATTCCAATTTCTTGTGAGCCCGCAACCCGCCCACCGACTGAGGACACGGGGTCAACGATCAAGACAACCGTTGATGTGCTGTTGTATACCTTGAGTACCCGGCCCACCAAGCCGTCACCGTTAATGACGGTCATGTCTTCTTCGACTCCATCAAGGCTTCCGGCGTCAATAGAAACGGTCCAGGCAAAATCTTGACTAGGACCAACCGCAATTACCTCCGCGGGGGTTACCAAATACCTACCGACGCTGGCTACTCGCAGGAGCGCATCAAGTTGATCTGCGCGAGCAATGTCGTTTTGCGAACTCACCAGGGCAGAATTTAGTCTCTCGTTTTCAACGGTCAATTCGCGAATTTGCCCGGACTGATCGACCTGAGTGCTCCACCATTCGCTCGCCCCCGTAAAGGGTGAGAAAATAACTGCCGCTCCACTTTGAATGCCGCCGATAATGGAACTCACAGCTGATCGTGCACTAGAAAACGGTCCGTCTCCACCGCGAAGGTCGAGAATCACAAAACTCAGTGATGCAACCACCAATACAGAAAGGATGATCCGCGTTCGGCGCGAAAACACGGCTACCTGCGCGGTTCAGACACGAGCACCTGCTGCAACGCGTCAAACTCTTCAACGCACTTGCCTGAACCAAGCACAACACATTCAAGTGGACGATCTGCGACGATAATGGGCATCCCGGTTTCATGCCGCAAACGCTCGTCGAGCCCAGTCATCAAGGCTCCACCACCGGTCAAAACGATTCCCCGATCCATGATGTCTCCGGACAACTCAGGTGGTGTGCGGTCAAGGGTTGATTTCACAGCATCAACGATTGCATTGACAGGTTCGTCAATTGCCCGCCGGATTTCCTCTGCAGACACAACGACCGTTCGAGGTAAACCCGTGATCAAATCACGCCCACGAATCTCGGCGTGTGGTTCGTCGGGCTTTGGGAATGCAGAACCGATTGCAATCTTGATTTCCTCAGCGGTTCGCTCGCCGAGGAGAAGCGAGTATTCCTTTTTAATGTATTGAATGATCGCGTTATCTAATTCGTCTCCGCCAACCCGAACTGAAAGGCTCGTGACAATTCCACCAAGGGAGATAACCGCTACCTCTGATGTTCCTCCGCCGATGTCTACCACCATGTTGCCGGTCGGTTCGTGCACGGGAAGACCTGCACCAATAGCCGCTGCCATTGGTTCTTCAATAATGAAAACTTTGCGAGCACCCGCTGCGTATCCGGCGTCTTTTACCGCTCGCTGTTCTACACCGGTGATTCCAGAAGGAACACAGATAATTAGTCGCGGTTTTGCCAAGTGCCGTCTGCGGTGAACTTTTTGAATAAAGTAACGAAGCATGCGTTCGGTTGTGTCGAAGTCTGCGATCACACCGTCTTTGAGGGGCCGGATCGCAACAATGTTGCCTGGCGTGCGACCAATCATTTCTTTGGCTTCCATACCCACGGCCAAAATTCCCCCGGTGTTGTTATTGATGGCAACAACGGAAGGCTCGTTCAGGACGATTCCATGACCGCGGACGTACACCAACGTGTTTGCGGTTCCGAGGTCAACGGCCATATCTCTGCCGACAAATGAGGAGTTCGAGCCAAAGCTCACGCGGTGCCTCCAATCGGTCTGAGATGGTAAAGCCGGAATTTATCAGGCTGGGAAGAGACTCGATGCGAATCCTTATAGTAGCCCTGAGAAGCTCTTGCTTAACCCTCGCCCAACTTTTGGGCGCGCGTCACCTCAATTTCCCGTAGAAGAATCTCTAAACCTTTAGTCTGCTCAGGGGTCAGCCGGCCGCTAAATCCGTAGGCTGCAGTCGCAACCGCACCGAGATCAGCTCGGTAGTCGTGACCCAAGCTTTGGAAATCACCTGGCTTTATGCTGGTCGCAAACATGGTGTCAACGAGCACGGTTGCCCAAGTAACCCCCATGGTCCAGGACATTTCCGCGGGAATGTTTCGCCCACGAGGTAGATCCGGGTCAAGCCACTCGGGTTGGGTCCACACCAGATCAGGGCGAAAACGCACCACCGGATCACCGTCATGCTCGAGGAACCACACCCGATTATCCGTATTGGCAGGAATTTGCTCGGGTCGATCCACCGTGACCGACTCACTGGCGCAGAGCCGGTGAAAGCTGTCAGAAATTCGGCCACCGGGTGTGCCGACCCAAAGTGCCCGATAAACGGAGTACTTGTCTAAGTCACTTGATCCCAGCGGGATCGCGAACTGTTGAACGCGCGCCCCCAAACTCTCACCATAGAGCAAAATTTTCGGGACATGCTTTCCTTTATTGCGTCGACCGGTGAGTTCGTGGTCG
>JBIIOS010000074.1:0-9507 GCA_044336805.1 Candidatus Nanopelagicales bacterium | reverse complement strand
GCGCGGAAGTTAAGCTCGCAGGGGCCAGCGTTGACGAAACGCTCGTGCACGCGCGCTCCTTCGCAGATAGCACAGGAGCAATCTTGATCCATCCGTTTGACCACAAGGACATTGTTGCCGGGCAAGGAACACTTGGTCTAGAAATTTTGGAAAAGATCCCCGATGTTAAAACGGTTGTTGTCTGTACCGGTGGAGGTGGACTTCTCGCCGGTGTCGCCTTGGCAATTAAGTTGCAGAATCCTGACATAACTGTTGTCGGAGTTCAGGCAGCAAATGCTGCGGCTTACCCCGCTTCACTTTCCGCAGGGTCACCACAAAAACTTGATTACATGTCTACCATGGCTGACGGAATCGCAATTGGATTACCGGGTGAGATTCCATTCGAGATTGTGCGGCAATACGTCGACGAAATCCTCACAGTTTCTGAGGACCAACTGTCAAGTGCTGCATTGCTGTTGCTGGAGCGGGCAAAAATGGTGGTTGAGCCTGCTGGCGCTGCTGCGACCGCGGCAGTTCTAGCCTGGCCAGAAAAGTTTGAAGCACCGGTCGCCGTAGTTCTCTCGGGAGGCAATGTCGACTCATTGTTGTTGCTGCGCATTATTCGACACGGAATGGCAGCTAGCGGCCGATACATGACCATGAAGGTCCGGATCTTGGATTCACCGGGAATGCTTGCCGAAATTCTTCTCGCAGTTCAGCAGGCACGGGCAAATATTGTTGAAGTTGATCACAATCGAATGGACCCGTCATTGGGTGTCGACGAAGTTGAGGTTCACATTCAAGTTGAAACCCGCGGGCGTGAACACGCACAAGAGGTTCTCGCCAGTCTGACCGGCCAAGGATTTAACGTTACGGAACTCTAGGTATAAAGTTCGTCTCATGGCTAAAGAAGATGCAGTTCATGCTGAAGGTTTGGTTAAGGAATTTGGCGATGTTAAAGCCCTTGACGGGCTCGATCTTGTAGTTCCCCGAGGCAAGGTAGTTGGCCTGCTCGGCCCAAACGGCTCGGGTAAGACGACGACAGTTCGCATTCTGGCAACACTGCTCAAGCCAACCAAAGGCGTGGCTTATGTCAATGGCTTCAACGTGGAAAAGCAGTCCGATCAAGTCCGTCACAGTATTGGTCTCACCGGTCAGTACGCGGCTGTAGACGAATTTTTGACCGGTCGTGAGAATCTCCGCATGTTCGGTGATCTTTACCATCTCACCCCGTCCTACGTTAAGGATCGCTCAGAGGAGCTTCTGGAGTGGTTTGACCTCAGTGAGGCGGCTGATCGACCCGCAAAAACGTATTCAGGTGGAATGCGAAGGCGCCTGGATCTCGCGTCAAGTTTGATTGCAAAACCCAGCATTTTGTTTCTCGATGAACCAACAACCGGTCTGGATCCACGCTCGCGCCTAGGACTGTGGGGTGTGATTGAAAGTCTCGTTGCCGAGGGAACCACGGTGTTGTTGACAACCCAGTATCTTGAAGAGGCCGACAAACTCGCTGATGACATTGTCGTGATTGATCACGGTCGCGTAATTGCCCACGGAAGCGCTGAAGCGTTAAAGGATCAAATTGGTGGTGACAGAATTGAAGTCAGAGTTGCTGACATTGATCGCGTCCGAGATGCCCAAGTAGTCCTGGGCCCCGTCTTTGGTGGTGAGTCACTGATCACCGAGAGCCTTGTTTCGGGTCCTGTTTCAGGTGGTTCGACGGTGCTCGTTGACGTCGTCCGGTTACTTGATTCACAAAACATCGCTATCGCTGACTTGGCGTTGCGAAGGCCAACTCTCGATGACGTTTTCCTTTCTCTAACAGGACACAGCGCTGAAGACGAAGCCGTAGACAATCCAGCAGGCGGTTCAAAGAAGGGACGCAAGCAATCATGAGTCAAGTGAAATCTTTGAGCACTTCGGTACCCATCGCAATGTCGCGCCCGTTGCTCGGATGGACAGTTCACGACTCGATGGTTATTGCCCGCAGCACAATTTTGGCATCATTTCGAATCCCGGAAGCTCTGTTTTTTCAGCTTATTCAACCCGTTATTTTCGTTTTGCTCTTCGCTTATGTTTTCGGTGGGGCGATCCCTATCCCGGGAGCAGATCCAGGAAGTGCAGCTGATTCGAGTCTGTACCGTCAATATTTAATGCCCGGTATTTTTGGTCAAACGGTTGCTTTTGCCGCTGCTGCTAGCACTGTTGGTTTAGCCGAAGCAATGCAAAAAGGAATTATCGACCGTTACAAGGCATTGCCGATGTCGCAGTCCGCGGCTTTGATCGGCAACACACTTGCTAATGCATTGAGGCAAATTTTGGTGCTCACTGTTTTGAGTATCACCGGGTATATCGTGGGATGGCGAATCAGCGACGGAATCCTCAACGCAATTTATGCGTACCTCTTGCTCCTGCTTTTTGCTTACACGGTCACATGGGTTGGTGCATTTGTTGGACTCTCTGTGCCCAATACCGAAACCGCGAATACCGCTGGTTTGATTTGGATCTTCCCGCTGACATTTTTGTCTAATGCATTTGTTCCGATTGATTCTCTACCAGGTGTTCTCAAGGCATTTGCTGCATTTAACCCAGTTTCGTCTTTGGTCTTGGCTACTCGAGAACTTTTTGGCAACCCGACAGGATACGCGCCGGGTGCCGATCCAGGATTCTGGTCATTACAGCACCCAATTGCTTACACGATAATTTCCTGCACGGTGGTGATTGCGATTTTTGCCCCGTTGGCGATCCGTAAATACCGCAGTGTTAGCCGGCGTTAAAGTCAGCCAACGCTAACGTCAGACGTAATCCTCAACATTGAGGATTACAACGGTCATTTCTTTGCCATTGGCAAGTTGGTAACTTGTCGTGTCTCCAACGCGCTTTCCCAAAACTGCAGCGCCCAGAGGTGAGGTGGGAGAGTAAACATCAATTGATGCGTGGGCTGCCTCTTCGCGTGAGCCGAGCAGAAAACGTTCGACTTCGTCAAAATCAATAAGCCGAACTGAGATAACTTTGCCGTGACTGACTTCGCCTTCAGCGGCTTCTGGCACACCGATTCGTGAGTTTTCCAATAATTGACGCAATTGACGGACCCGCGCTTCGTTCTTCCCCTGCTCTTCACGAGCCGCGTGGTAACCACCGTTTTCTTTGAGGTCACCTTCTTCGCGGGCGGCCTCAATTTTCTTGGTGATTTCAACGCGCACTGGACCTTGGCGGTTCTCGTATTCGGCCGTTAGCCGGTCGTGGGCGTCTTGGGTCAGCCAGGTAATTTCGGTCATAACGTGAAACCCTAATACTTTTCTTCGGTTTGTGGATGGGTGCGCCCCATTCAACATTAGGTTTTGGGTGTCCACGGCTGGGGCGGTGGGGCAACTCCGGCGGGGAATTGGGGTCCGGGCACCCCAATCGGGTCACCGGACCGCACACAGGTGAGCACCTCAACGATAAAGGCGGGAGCCAGGGTTCTTAGGGCGTAGTTGACCTCTTCGAGGTCATTGCCGCTGGGAATCGTGACAACCGCGTACCCCACGTCAACTCGTTTGGAATCCTGGGCGCGGACAACGCAATCAAGTGCGTTGCTGCCAATTCGTCGAACCTCAAAGACCAGATCAACTCGCTCTGGGCTCACCACACTCCACGTGAGGAGCTTGTATTGAATACTTTTCTGGGACATCGAAAAAGTCGCGAATCCGACCCCAATCGCAAAAATTACGGTAACTACTGCAATTACAGCCGTGCGTAAATGATTGCTTTGGTTGAACCCATACCTTTCCTGCATCTCCGGGCTGAGTTGATCTTTGCGGAATGGGCTCGACACCCTCCCAGACTAACGAGGGTAACGAGTCTGAGTGAGAGGATGCTCCAGTGCCAAATACACCTACCGGAGAACCTCTGCGGTTAATGGCGATCCACGCTCACCCAGACGATGAATCAAGTAAAGGCGCAGCCACCACGGCAAAATACGTCGCCGAGGGTATCGAGGTGATGGTGGTTTCGTGCACCGGTGGTGAACGAGGTGACGTGCTTAATGTGCAGGCCCAAGAGTTAGTTGACCTATATGGGATCCACGAGGTGCGTCAACGAGAGATGGCTGAAGCGGCAAGAATCCTCGGGGTGCAACATGAGTGGCTCGGTTTCATGGATTCGGGCTTCACCGAAGGTGAGCCATTACCCGAAGACGCATTCGCTCTTGTCCCACTTGAGATCAGTGTTCCGCCACTTGTGAAACTGCTCCGCGAATTCCGGCCACAGGTCGTCACAACCTATGACGAAAACGGTGGATACCCACACCCCGATCACATTCAAACGCACATCATCACCATGGCTGCAGTTACTGCCGCAGCGGACCCGAACCTGTACCAAGAATTTGGACCGGCGCACCAAGTGCAGAAGGTTTATTACAACCAGCAGTTTCATAAGGCGCGCATCGTTGCTTTGCATAATCTTTTGCTGGAGCAGGGTATTGAATCACCATACGTTGAGTGGCTAGATAAATGGGAAGACAAACCCGAAGATGCCGAGAGAATTACTACGAGCATCGAATGCGCCAAGTACTTTCCCATCAGGGATGCTGCCCTCAGAGCCCATGCCACTCAAATTGAACCCGATGGCCGTTGGTTTCTTGTCTCAACAGAACTTCAACAGGGCGCATGGCCGACTGAGGAATTCCAATTAGCTTCCAGTTTGGTGCCCACAACCCTTCCTGAGAGCGACCTTTTTGCCGGGCTGCGCTAAACAATTAGCAACAGATTAGAGTGGAACCACTATGGAAAACGAATCGAATCTCAGTGAAACCATTGCAGGGGCCGGCCCTATCGCTGGATTCTTTGTCTTGCTTGTCGGTATCGCCCTCGTCCTGTTGTGGCTCAACATGAACCGCCAAATGAAACGGATTGATCCAGATCTCCCGCGTGGACGCGGCGAGGCTCGCGTTAATCGGGAATTGAATGACATAGCGCAGATGGAAGAGAGTGCCGAGCAAGATCCTGATGCCGCCAAGCAGTAATTTCTGGACGCGGGCTAAAACACCGGCCTCCATTCTGGCGCTCCTTTCACTAATTCTGGTGTGTGTGCTTTTTTTCTTTCTCGGCAAGTGGCAGTGGGACCGGACCCAAGACATTTTGGACGCCGAAAGAGCAGCCGCAATGGCAGCGGTGCCGGTCAGTGAAATTGCTCAACCATTGGATCCGCAGGATTATGGGAGAACAGTTACTGCGACCGGGTCCTTTGTAAATGCAGACCAAGTCCGAATCGGAAGCAGGCTTTCGCGGGAATCGGTTGCAGGGGATTGGATTGTTTCAGCGCTGGAGATCCAGAGCGGCCAGTTGATTGCAGTTGTACGCGGGTGGGTGCCGCAAGGACAGTTGTTCACAACCCCAGAAGGAACAGTAAGTATTGAAGGGGTCTTGCAACCGAGTGATACTTTTTATGCCACGGAAAGTGATTCCGGTGGCGAGATTGTGACCATTGATTCGCAGCAACTATCAGAGCTGTGGGATGCCCCGCTGCTCGACGGATACATCGTTATGCAATCCCAGTCGCCGATGGAAGCCAATTCACCCGAGAGCGTCCCTCCAACAATTTCAACAGGAGAGGTTGCGTTTCCACTGCAAAATTTCTTCTACGCGATTCAGTGGTGGGTTTTCGCTCTCTTCGCGGTCACGATCTATATTCGTTGGCTGGTTATGGGCAATATAAAGTTGCGTACATGATTCAGGTCATGGGGGAGGCCTTGATTGACATCATTGTTTCCCCTGATGGCGAGATCGATTCTGTTGTGGGTGGCGGTCCCGTCAATACTGCGCGCACGATTGCGCGTTTGGGCACAGAGGTCTCTTTTATCGGAGGGATTTCCCAGGACGCGTTGGGAAGGCGAATTCGTCGGTTACTTGACAGTGATGCTGTTCATTGTGCAATTGAACAGGATTGCCCTGCCCCAACAACTTTGGCAGTTGCATCACTCGACGAACTAGGTGCGGCAACGTATCGATTTCTCATTGAGGGAACCTCATCACTTTCGGTTACTCCTGAAATAGCCTTAAAAGCATTGAACAACAAGGCGACAGCGCTTCACATTGGAACTCTTGCATTTGTTTTTGAACCGCTGTCGCAAGCGACGCGTGCCGTTGTAGCGGCAATGGCTGAAAATCAAATCTTGATGATTGATCCGAATGCTCGACCGAGTGTGATGCAAGACCCTTCACAATTTTGGGAGACATTCAATACTTCCATTGAGCGTGCTGATGTAATTAAGTTCAGTGGTGATGACCTTGATTACATGTTCCCTGGTCTCAGCAATCGTGAGGCTGCGGGAGATATTTGCACGCGATCACAGGCCGTTGTGCTGTTTACTGATGGATCGAAGGGGGTGTTTGTGTTGACTCAAACGGAGGAATTTCAGGTTAATGTCCCTGAGGTCCACATTGTTGACACCGTGGGGGCCGGTGACGCATTCAGTGGCGGGTTTCTCTCCTTTTGGGATAAGCACAACTTGAACCGAGACGAGCTTGCGAATACGGAATCAGTCCGTGCCGCGGTCGAGTTTGGAATCAAGATAGCTGGATTGACCTGCCAGCGAGCAGGAGCCATGCCACCCTTCGCGCATGAGTTAATCTGAACGTAGGCTGCCGCTATGAAAAAAATCTCGACGGCGCTGCTCGCATTTCGCGTTATGGCCTGGGTTACGGGAGTAGTCCTTGCTTTTGCCTCGGTCTGGGCGCTCTATGGCTACCTCTTTTTGAATTACGGGGCAGAAGGTGGAAAGCCACTTCTCTACAGCATCCTGTGGATCGCCCACGGTTGGTTGTATTTCGCATATCTGATTGCTGCCGTAAACCTGGCATTCCTTTTGCGCTTCCCGCTCCTAAAAACTCTGGCTTTGCTACTCGCTGGAACAATCCCATTTGCATCTTTTTACGCGGACTTTGTTATGCACCGGTATGTGGCGTCATTGCCCGACAAAACCGTTGACAAGGCCATCAAGCAAGATCCCACTCAATAGGGGCGAGACCTTGTTGCTGCAGTAATTCATTTGTGCGACTAAATGGCCTGCTTCCAAAAAAGCCACGCCGTGCCGAGAGCGGACTGGGGTGTGGGCTTGCGATAACAAATCGTGGATCAAAATCACTTCCGTAAGACTGGGCATCTTTCCCCCAGAGAATCGCCACGGGCGAACCCTCCGGTCGATTTATGAGCGCTGCAATTACTGCACTCGTGATCGGTTCCCAGCCTCTGCCCCGATGACTCCCGCTCTGACCGCTGCCTACGGTTAACACGGAATTCAATAGCAACACTCCCTGCTCGGTCCATGGCGTGAGGTCACCACCTGCGGGGGCATCAGCTCCAAGGTCGGACTGCAACTCACTAAAAATATTCACCAAACTGCGAGGCGGTGCAACCTCGGGGCCAACACAAAAGGCGAGACCAACGCCGTGACCCGGAGTCGGGTAGGGGTCCTGTCCAAGGATGACAACTTTCACTTGATCCAGTGGCTGAGTGAATGCGCGCAGTACCTGTGAGGGTTCAGGTAACCATTGACGGCCGGCCGCCATCTCCAGTTCGAGGAAACCGCTTACGGTCTCAATTTCCGCTGAGAGGCCATCAAAAACGGGCAACCAACTCGGGTGCACGGAAGCCTGAACATCGAGCAGCATAGAAAAAGATTAGATGATCAGTGCCGAGCACCCATACCCCTGCCAAAGCGGCAATTCGGTATTACAGTTAAAACATGATCTGGTTCTGGGGATTAACGGCTGGTATTGCCCTGGGCCTGGAGTTTGCCACTACCACGTTGTACTTCGGGTTATTTGCCGCTGGTGCAGCCGGAGGGCTCGCGGCCGCTGCCGTGGGGGCTCCCGTTGTTGTCCAAGTCTTGGTAGCAGCCGCCGTTACATTATTTGGAATTGTCGCGATTCGCCCACTCGCAATAAAAAGATTTTCCAGGGTTCCTGTCGGTACTCGCACGGGAGTTGATGCCCTGATCGGTGCTGAGGCATTAACCCTCATGAGTGTTACGGCACACGAAGGCCAGGTCAAACTCAAAGGGGAAACGTGGAGTGCTCGTCTTGACCCTGACCTTGCCCTTGATCCAATTGGACCCAATGTCCGAGTTTCTATTTCACGTATTGACGGCGCAACAGCGTTGATTTTCCCACTCGACTAAATGTAATGAAGGAGATGTCATGGAAGTTTTTGGAGTAATTGCTGCTGTAGCAGGAGTACTTACGATTCTACTACTCATGCTGTCGCGAACTATTGTGATTGTGAACCAAGCAAGTACAGCGGTAGTTGAGCGACTTGGTCGATTCCAACGGACTCTCACGCCGGGCTTGACTGTGCTCATTCCCTTCGTTGATCGAATTCGCGAGCGCGTTGACATGCGGGAGCAGGTAGCCTCATTTCCTCCACAGCCCGTGATCACCGAAGACAACCTGGTTGTTTCAATTGACACGGTTGTTTATTTTCAGGTCACCGACCCAAAAGCAGCAACCTATGAAATTGCAAGTTTCATCCTGGGAATTGAGCAGCTGACCGTTACAACATTACGTAACGTAATTGGTTCCATGGATCTGGAACAGACCCTCACTTCACGGGATTCGATCAATGGGCAGTTGCGTGGAGTTTTGGACGAAGCAACCGGTAAGTGGGGGATTCGGGTTAATCGAGTAGAACTTAAAGCCATTGACCCGCCAAAGTCGGTGCAGGAATCGATGGAAAAGCAACTCAAGGCCGAACGTGAACGTCGAGCGACCATTCTGATTGCTGAGGGTCAAAAGCAGAGTTCAATTCTTACCGCTGAGGGAGAAAAGCAGAGCGCGATTCTCATGGCGGAAGGGTTCGCTCAGTCCGAGGTTGTTCGGGCCAGTGCAGAAGCCCAGGCGCAAATCCTTCGGGCAGAAGGTGAAGCTGCGGCACTTGAGAAGGTGTACAGCGCAATCCACGAGGCCAATCCGAGTTCCGCTGCCCTTGCTCACCGTTACCTGGAAACACTGCCCGTGATGGCCCAAGGGGATGCAAATAAAGTGTGGATTATTCCTAGTGAGTTGACCGGGGCAATGGAGGTCCTGAAAAAAGGTTTTACGAAAGAATAATGAGCAGTGCAACTGCAATTGCCGTTGCACCAAGAATCACTATCGCGGTGAGTGTCCGTGAAGGACGCCAACCTGTCGAAGCAGACTTTTGATTGGCTAGCTGACCCAAGGTGGCATTGCGATTAATCGCTTGATCGTATTCTTTCTTTGCGGCTTCAAACACGAGACCTCCTTTAGTGCTCGTATCCTCGCACATCCTATTTTGCCAATTCAGATACGCTGCAACCCGTGAATCGACTCGGGCAATCTACCTCGCCATATCTGTTGCAGCATGCAGAAAATCCAGTTGATTGGTGGGAGTGGACACCGGAGGCATTCGAAGAGGCTCGCAAGCGTGATGTGCCCATATTCCTGAGCATCGGCTATTCAGCCTGCCATTGGTGTCACGTTATGGCCCATGAGTCATTTGAGGATCCCGCAGTTGCGAAATTCCTTAACG
>JBIIOS010000073.1:0-9519 GCA_044336805.1 Candidatus Nanopelagicales bacterium | reverse complement strand
CACCAAGATTGCTGCACGCGATGCTGGTGTTGAAGGACTTGACGCACTCCTTGAAGGACCGAGTGCGATCGCATTCGTTTCGGGAGACGCCGTTGACGCCGCGAAGGGTATTCGCGACTTTGCAAAAAGCAATCCAGCACTTGTAATTAAGGGCGGAATCATGGACGGCGCGGTCTTGACCGCAGCTGAAATCACCAAGATTGCCAACCTTGAATCACGTGAGGTACTGCTGTCGAAGCTGGCTGGCGCTATGAAGGCAAAGCAGTCACAAGCTGCCGCGCTCTTTGCTGCACCACTGTCCAAGACAGCTCGCACAATTGCGGCGCTACAGGCAAAACTCGAGTCCGCATCACCGGCGCCAGTTGCAGTTGCGCCGGCAAAGGTGGAAGAAGCGCCGGTAGCAGAAGAAGTAGTCGTAGCAGAAGAAGTAGTTGTAACAGAAGAAGAAACCACCGAGGGCTAAAGGCCCACCCGGCCCTCGGCCGGATTTATCGAAAGGAAAGCCACAATGGCTAAAATGAGCACCGATCAGTTAATGGATGCTTTCAAGGAAATGACCCTTCTTGAATTGTCTGAATTCGTTTCAGCATTCGAAGAGACATTTGATGTCACAGCAGCTGCACCAATGGCAATGGCTGTTGCAGCCCCTGTCGGTGGCGGCGACGCTGGCGGCGCTGCAGACCAAGACGAGTTTGACGTCGTTCTTGAATCTGATGGCGGAAACAAGATTGCAGTGATCAAGGAAGTTCGTGCACTCACCAGCCTTGGTCTCAAAGAAGCAAAGGATCTCGTCGAGGCTGCACCAACAGCAGTTCTTGAAAAGGTCAACAAGGAAGCTGCAGACAAGGCAAAGGAAGCCCTCGAGGGCGCTGGCGCCAAGGTCACGGTCAAGTAAGTACGACCTACATATCTCTGAACAACCTAGTTGTGGGGCGGTAGACCAATTGGTTTCCCGCCCCACAACTGTTTTCCATCGCTGCTTTACTACCCAAACCCCGTGGTCGACCGGTCATTTTCACATGATCACGAGTGGGGGATTAACGTCACAATCTGGTTACAAGCCTACGAAAACCCGTGCCCCGCTTGACCTTTTTGTTATTTCAGGTCATGCTTTGACTTGCTTCCGATTACGAGGATCGTAGTCTCGACTGGATTTGGGCAATTGCTGTCGGCCCCCAGTGGGATTTCAATCGAGGGAATCGGTGGTCGCGTGTTTCACGCTGAGCGGGCCCTTGCCGGGGACCCCGTTAGACAGCGGTTTACCCCTTCGGGTATGCTGCTGCTTTGCGCTGTCTTCCAACTTTCTTACCCAGGGTGACTTTTCGGTTTTTCCGATTTGACATTTGGGGGCTAATTGGAATGTCAGCATCAGGCCCGCCGCGCACTGGAAGGATTCCTCTTGGTTTCCCATGAAGTAACCCCACTTTCCCCCTCCCTTCACCGGGCCTCATTTGCGAAAATTCGCGAGCCCCTCGCAGTACCCGATCTGCTCCGGTTGCAGACTGCTAGCTCTGACTGGCTTCTCGGAAACGAGAAGTGGCAGAAAGCCGTTGCCGCAGCGCTCAAAGCAGGCAACACGGAAATCCCACAGGTTTCGGGTCTCACCGAAATCTTTGAAGAGATTTCCCCCATCGAAGACTTCGCGGGCATGATGTCGCTCTCATTCCGCGATCACCGCTTTGAGCCACCCAAGTACACGGTCGAGCAGTGCAAGGACAAAGACTTCACCTACGCAGCTCCATTGTTCGTGACGGCTGAGTTCACCAACAACGAGACCGGTGAAATCAAGTCCCAGACGGTGTTCATGGGCGACTTCCCACTCATGACCGACAAGGGAACATTTGTTATTAACGGTACCGAGCGGGTTGTTGTTTCCCAGCTCGTTCGTTCACCTGGCGTGTATTTCGAGCGCTCAGTTGATAAGGCAACCGACAAAGACGTCTACGTTTCGAAGATCATCCCGAGCCGCGGCGCTTGGCTCGAATTCGAAATTGACAAAAAAGATCTCGTTGCAGTTCGCGTTGACCGCAAGCGCAAGCAGCCAGTCACGGTTCTCCTCAAGGCACTTGGTATGTCAAGTGATGAAATCCGCGCACGTTTCGGTCAGTACGAAACCTTCATGGCCACCTTTGACAAGGATCACATCGAGACCCAAGACGATGCACTGCTTGATATCTACCGCAAGTTGCGTCCGGGTGAACCACCCACATTGGAAAATGCTAAGAACCTGATTGAAAACTTCTACTTCAATCCAAAGCGCTATGACATGGCAAAGGTGGGCCGCTACAAGGTCAACCGCAAGCTCGGTCTGGAACTGCCACTTGAGCAGAGCACATTAACGATCGAAGACATTGTTTCCACCGTTGAGTACTTGGTGCGTTTGCACGCGGGTGACACGACGATGCAAACCCCTCGTGGTGAAGTTGTTGTTGAAACTGACGACATCGACCACTTTGGTAACCGTCGTCTTCGTACCGTTGGTGAACTGATTCAGAATCAAATTCGTACGGGTCTTTCCCGCATGGAGCGTGTTGTGCGCGAGCGCATGACCACGCAAGATGTTGAGGCGATCACCCCCCAGACTCTGATCAACATCCGTCCGGTCGTTGCTTCGATCAAGGAGTTCTTCGGAACTTCACAGCTCTCACAGTTCATGGACCAAACCAACCCACTTGCTGGACTGACCCACAAGCGTCGTTTGTCAGCGCTTGGACCGGGTGGTCTTTCACGTGAGCGTGCAGGTTTTGAAGTCCGTGACGTTCATCCCTCTCACTACGGCCGGATGTGCCCGATTGAGACTCCTGAAGGTCCCAACATCGGCCTGATCGGATCGCTTGCAACTTATGGTCGGATCTCACCATTTGGTTTCATCGAGACTCCCTACCGCAAGGTCGTCAACGGTCGGGTACTCGACGAAGTTCAGTACCTCACAGCAGATGAAGAAGACATGCACGTTATTGCCCAGGCGAATACAGCGATTGACGCCGATGGCAACATGACCAGCCATGACCGTGTCGTTGTGCGGGTCAAGGGCGGCGAGGTTGAATACGTCAAGCCCGAAGAAGTTGACTTCATGGACGTTTCGCCGCGTCAATTGTGGTCGGTTGCAACCTCAATGATTCCTTTCTTGGAACATGATGATGCAAACCGTGCTCTCATGGGATCAAACATGCAGCGACAGGCTGTCCCACTGCTTCGCGCACAGGCACCACTCGTTGGTACCGGCATGGAGTTCCGTGCAGCATATGACGCAGGTGACATTGTCGTAGCCAAAAAATCTGGGGCTGTCAAAGAGGTCTCAGCCGACCTCGTTGAGGTTGCCAACGACGACGGTACCTACACGAGCTACAAACTCGAGAAGTTCCGTCGCTCAAATCAGGGCACATGCTTTAACCAGCGCCCAATCGTCTCTGGCGGTGCTCGTGTTGAAGCCGGTGAAGTTCTCGCGGACGGTCCTTCAACGGATCTCGGCGAGATGGCACTCGGAAAGAACCTACTCGTGGCATTCATGTCATGGGAAGGTCACAACTACGAGGATGCGATCATTCTTAGCCAGCGTTTGGTTCAAGACGATGTCCTGTCTTCAATTCATATTGAAGAACATGAGATCGATGCCCGCGACACCAAGCTGGGACCAGAAGAAATTACGCGCGACATCCCGAACGTCTCTGAGGAACTTCTCGCAGACCTCGATGATCGCGGAATCATTCGGGTCGGTGCAGACGTTGTCCCCGGTGACGTTCTCGTTGGCAAGGTGACACCTAAGGGTGAAACTGAACTAACACCAGAAGAGCGTTTGCTTCGTGCAATCTTCGGTGAGAAGGCCCGCGAGGTTCGCGACACTTCACTCAAGGTTCCCCACGGTGAATCCGGCAAGATCATCGCTGTTCGAGTCTTTGACATGGATGAAGGCGATGAGTTGCCACCGGGTGTCACGAAGTTGGTGCGTGTTTACATTGCCCAAAAGCGCAAGATCAAGGAAGGTGACAAACTTGCTGGCCGACACGGCAACAAGGGTGTTATCTCCAAGATTCTGCCCGTTGAAGACATGCCGTTCCTAGAAGATGGAACCCCCGTCGACATCGTTCTCAACCCACTGGGTGTCCCTGGCCGTATGAACATTGGTCAGATCCTGGAAACCCACCTCGGTTGGGCTGCCGCAGCAGGCTGGAATGTTGACGTGGCTGACCCACGGGCGAAGCTGTTACCTGATGCAGTGAAATCTGTTGCACCGGGAACCAAGATCGCTACCCCCGTCTTTGATGGAGCACGCGAAGAAGAATTGAGTCTTGTTCTTGACTCGACGATTCCAACGGCTGATGGCTTGAAGTTGGTCAACCCCAACGGAAAAGCGAATCTCTTTGATGGTCGAACCGGGGAGCCAATTCCTGGTGAGATTGCAGTTGGTTACATCTATATCCTCAAACTCCTGCACTTGGTCGACGACAAGATTCACGCACGTTCAACCGGTCCGTACAGCATGATCACCCAGCAGCCATTGGGTGGTAAGGCTCAGTTCGGTGGACAGCGCTTTGGTGAAATGGAAGTGTGGGCATTGGAGGCGTACGGCGCCGCTTACGCCTTGCAGGAACTTCTGACCATCAAATCTGACGACGTCCTCGGTCGCGTCAAGGTCTACGAAGCAATTGTCAAGGGTGAAAACATCCCTGAACCCGGTATCCCGGAATCCTTCAAAGTTTTGGTCAAGGAAATGCAGTCCTTGTGCCTCAACGTTGAAGTTCTTTCCAAAGACGGTGTCGCCATCGAAATGAAGGACAGCGATGAAGACGTATTCCGTGCCGCCGAAGAACTCGGAATTGACCTGTCACGGCGCGAGCCCAGCAGCGTTGACGAACTGTAATCACCCACTCATCCGAATTATTCGAAACGAACGAAGGACACACACGTGCTAGACGTTAACTTCTTTGACGAGTTGCGCATTGGTCTTGCAACAGCAGACGACATTCGCACTTGGTCTTACGGTGAAGTCAAGAAGCCCGAAACCATCAACTACCGCACACTCAAGCCCGAGAAAGACGGCCTGTTCTGCGAGAAGATCTTCGGACCTACTCGCGACTGGGAGTGCTACTGCGGTAAGTACAAGCGGGTTCGTTTCAAGGGAATCATCTGCGAGCGTTGTGGTGTTGAGGTAACTCGCGCCAAGGTTCGTCGCGAGCGCATGGGTCACATTGAACTTGCTGCCCCCGTGACTCATATCTGGTACTTCAAGGGTGTGCCAAGTCGGTTGGGTTACCTCCTTGATCTCGCCCCGAAGGATCTTGAAAAGGTCATTTACTTCGCCGCGTACATGATCACTTCCGTTGACGTTGACGGCCGCCACGAAGCATTGCCGTCACTGGAGAACCAGCTCGGTGTAGAAAAGAAGCAGATTGCTAAGCGTCGTGATTCTGACATTGAGCTTCGTTCGCAAAAGATGGAAGCCGACATCGCTGAACTGGAAACCGAAGGTGCCAAAAGCGAAGTGCGTCGCAAGGTCCGCGAGTCCGGTGAGCGTGAGATTGCTGCTATTCGCCGCCGCGCTGACGTCCAGATCGAGCGCCTCGACAAGGTATTTGATCGTTTCCGCACACTCAAGGTTCAAGACCTTGAAGGCGACGAGATGCTCTTCCGCGAAATGCGCGATCGTTACGGTCGTTGGTTTGACGGTGGCATGGGCGCTGCTGCAATTGAGAAGCGCCTCGAGTCATTTGATCTTGCCGCTGAGTCTGAGTACCTGAAGGAGATAATCGCAACAGGTAAGGGTCAAAAGAAGACCCGTGCGCTCAAGCGCCTCAAGTTGGTTAACGCTTTCATGAGCACAACCAACTCACCAATGGGAATGGTCCTTAACGCTGTCCCAGTGATTCCACCGGATCTTCGCCCCATGGTTCAACTTGATGGTGGACGATTTGCGACCTCTGATCTGAACGACCTTTACCGTCGTGTGATCAACCGCAATAACCGTCTCAAGCGTCTTTTGGACCTTGGTGCTCCTGAAATTATCGTCAACAACGAAAAGCGCATGCTGCAAGAAGCAGTTGACGCACTCTTTGACAATGGTCGACGTGGCCGCCCAGTTACCGGTCCCGGTAACCGTGCGCTCAAGTCACTTTCGGACATGCTCAAGGGCAAGCAGGGTCGCTTCCGCCAGAACCTTCTGGGCAAGCGCGTTGACTATTCCGGTCGTTCAGTGATCGTGGTTGGTCCTCAACTCAAGCTGCATCAATGTGGTCTGCCAAAGCAGATGGCACTCGAGCTGTTCAAGCCATTTGTTATGAAGCGCCTGGTGGATCTCAACCACGCACAGAACATCAAGAGCGCCAAGCGCATGGTTGAGCGTTCACGTCCGGTTGTGTGGGATGTCCTCGAAGAGGTCATTACCGAGCATCCAGTTCTGCTCAACCGCGCACCAACCCTGCACCGTTTGGGTATCCAAGCCTTCGAACCACAACTTATTGAAGGCAAGGCAATCCAGATTCACCCACTCGTGTGTACCGCATTCAACGCGGACTTCGACGGTGACCAGATGGCCGTCCACGTTCCACTTTCGGCTGAAGCACAGGCTGAAGCACGGATCTTGATGCTCTCGAGCAACAACATCCTTTCTCCTGCAAACGGTCGTCCGATCACAACTCCGACCCAGGACATGGTGTTGGGCATCTACTCGCTCACCACTATGACCGCGGAAAGCCGTGACGCGGACGAAAGTGAACTGCACGCTTACGGTTCAATCGCCGAAGCGGTCATGGCATTTGATCGCGGCTCGCTGAAGTTGGGCGAGAAGGCTCGGTTCCGTTTGACGGACGTCACCCCACCATTGGGCTACGAAGTTCCCGAAGGTTGGACTTTCGGTGACCCACTGATGATCGTGTCCACACTCGGTCGCGCATTGTTCAACGAAGCACTGCCATCTGATTACCCCTATGTCAATGAGAAGGTTGACAAAAAGGTTCTCGGAGCAACGGTGAACCGTTTGAGTGAGATGTACCCCAAGATTGAAGTAGCCGAAACGCTGGATCAACTTAAGTCACTTGGTTTCCACTGGGCCTCGCGCTCGGGAGTCACCATTTCGATTTCCGATGTTGTTGCGCCACCGGCCAAGGCAGGCTTGATCGCTAATGCTGAAGACAAGGACGCGAAGGTCCAGCAGCAGTACGAGAAGGGTTTGATCACCGACTCCGAGCGTCGCCAGGAACTCATTGAGATCTGGACGCGCGCAACGGATGAAGTTGCTAAGGCGATGCAGGACAACTTCCCTGAATCCAACCCGGTCCACATCATGGTTGACTCAGGCGCTCGCGGTAACTACATGCAGGTGCGACAGATCGCAGGTATGCGTGGTCTGGTGGCTAACCCGAAGGGTGAGATTATTCCTCGCCCGATCAAGGCGAACTTCCGTGAAGGTTTGACGGTACTTGAGTACTTCATCTCCACACACGGTGCTCGTAAGGGTCTCGCTGACACGGCGCTTCGTACCGCTGACTCCGGATACCTCACCCGTCGTTTGGTTGACGTCTCCCAAGATGTAATCATTCGCGAGGTTGACTGCGGAACAGAACGTGGTAACGAAATGGTGATTGCTGAATTGGTCGACGGAACACTGCGACCACTTGAGAATCTTGACACCACTCTCGTGTCCCGTGTTCTTGCCCGCGACGTAGTTGTTGACGGTAAGACCGTTGCAACAGCAGGTGAAGAACTAGATATCCCTCGCTTGGAGCAGATGATCGCTGATGGCGCAGACAAGGTTCGCGTTCGCACGGTTCTTACGTGCGAGAGCGCAGTCGGCACTTGTGCACGCTGCTACGGACGCTCAATGGCAACTGGAAAATTGGTTGATGTTGGTGAGGCGATCGGTATCGTTGCGGCTCAGTCCATTGGTGAACCAGGTACCCAGCTCACAATGCGTACCTTCCACACCGGTGGTGTTGCAGGTGAAGACATTACGCACGGTCTGCCACGTATTGTGGAACTCTTCGAGGCTCGCACACCTAAGGGTGTCGCTCCAATCAGCGAAGTTGCTGGCCGGGTTCGCATTGAAGACGCTGAGAAACTCCGCAGCATCATCATCACCCCTGATGACGGCAGCGAGGAACTTGAATACTCGGTTCCACGTCGTTCGCGCATGTTGGTTGAAGAAGGCGACAACGTAATTGTCGGCCAGCAGCTCGTTGTTGGAGCGGTTGATCCCAAGCAGGTCCTTCGTATTCTTGGACAGCGCGCGGTTCAATTGCACCTCGTCGACCAGGTCCAGATGGTTTACCGCTCACAGGGTGTATCCATCCATGATAAGCACATCGAGGTAATTGTTCGCCAGATGCTCAAGCGCATCACGATCATTGAATCGGGCGAATCAAACTTCCTTGCGGGTGAACTCGTTGAGCGTGGACTCTTTGAAACAGAGAACCGCCGGGTTGTCACAAACGGTGGAACGCCAGCATCGGGTCGCCCGGAACTCATGGGAATCACCAAGGCATCACTTGCAACCGAGTCGTGGCTCTCAGCCGCTTCATTCCAGGAGACCACTCGCGTCCTCACCGACGCAGCCATCTCCGCGAAGAGCGATCCATTGCTCGGCCTCAAGGAGAACGTAATCCTGGGCAAGCTAATTCCTGCTGGCACCGGAATGCCGATCTACCGCAATATCAAGGTGGAGCCCACCGAGGAAGCAAAAGCTGCCATGTACGCATCCTTCTCCGGATACGACGACATGGAGTACGCATCCTTTGGTCAAACCTCAGGCGAAGCAGTTCCGTTGGAAGAGTTCGAGTTCCGCGGCTTCTAAGCCCACACGTAATTGCACCAGTCTGAAGGGGAGTCGGTTTACCGGCTCCCCTTCAACGTGTCTGCTCCCAAATTCTCAATGCACCTTAATGTGGCGGCCCTGTGGCATGATCGTTAAATAATCCACTTAAGTCAAAGGACAGTGACGTGATTCGTTCGCAGAGCATTCGGGTAGCCGGTATCGCCATAGTTGGACTGGGTATTGCCGCCGGTGGTATGACTTTTGTGAGTCCTGCGACCGCCGCCACTAAGCCAGAAATCATCGCTTGTGATGGCAAAGGAAAAGTGAAGCCAAAGGAAATCATTCTTGCGTGTGGTGATGGAAATACTTTTGTTAACAACATTAAATGGGTTAAGTGGAATAACAACACAGCAACCGGGACGGGAACCCTCAACTGGAATACCTGTTTGCCACAAACGTGTGCCGGTGGAATCGTTCAGACTTACAAGGCCAAGATCACCCTCGGCGGCCTTGCCTCGGCACCGGGAGAAACTGATGTCTTCAGTGAAATGACCCTTACGTTCACCCAGGGTGGCCCAGGGATGGCTGACCGCGGAATATACGAGCTGTCAAATAGCCGTCGCTAATTCAACTGCCCGGTCCTATTTCCGGCTTATAGGGCGACTCTTCTTTTTAACATGTGCACGGAGACTGATTCTCCGCTCATTTGCTTATGCAAAAGTGTTTAGTTTTATGCAAAACCTTGGACAAATCTGTCGATTTCTATGGGCAAT